>DASROK010000139.1:0-9625 GCA_035646915.1 Gemmatimonadaceae bacterium | reverse complement strand
GCCCGCGACCGTATTTGTCGCGGCGTCCGCACAGGCTCAAAGTCTGAACGGCACACCTGTGCCGTGCAAGGGCCAGGTCATCAGCCGGATAGAAGTCAGCGCTCGTCCGCCGTTCGAGTCACGGGGAACAAGCCTTCAGCGCCGCATGGTCCGGCAGCTCACGCAGCTTCATTCCACTACCAATCCCAACGTCATCACCCGGTTTCTCGCGCTCAGGACGGGAATGGCGTGCAGTGAGCTGAGACGGCAGGAGTCGGAAAGAATTCTCCGCGCGCAGCCTTATCTCGCAGACGCCACCGTTACGGCGTTTCCAGATGATGCCGGCGGAGTTTATCTGTCGGTGATCACTGTCGACGAAATCTCGCTTGTTGTCGGCGGCGGCGGTTCAGGTGCGACACCATATCTCCGCAGCTTCAGATTCGGTGAAGAGAACGTGATGGGCGAAGCCACTTCCATAGTCGGACAGTGGCGCTACAGCGAAAACTTCCGCGACAATTTTGCAGCGCGCATAGTCGACTATCAGTTCGTCGGCCGCCCATATCAGCTGATAATCGACGGAGCGCGCAACGAGCTCGGCGGAAACTGGGGAGTCGAGCTCAGTCATCCATTTCTCACCGACCTTCAGCGAATTTCCTGGAGGACAACGGCAGGCTCGCGCGAAGACTATCGCTATTTCCGGAGAGAAGGTGATTCCACAAGACCTGCTGTTCTTCTTCAGCGCGGATATGCCGACCTTGGAGGCGTTGTTCGAGTTGGACCGCCGGGCAGGCTCGCGCTTATCGGTGCGTCGCTCTCCTTCGAGGATGAGATGCCGGAGCCGTTCCCGACTCGCATCGAGTTTGGCACTGTCGAGCGTGACACCGCGGCGGAGCTGCAGCAGCGATACACACGCAAGCGCGTAACGCGCGTGAATGCGCTCGCAGGTTTGAGGCATATCGACTACCTGCGTGTGACAGGGCTGGAAACTCTCGATGGAACGCAGGACGTTCGCCGCGGATTCGAGCTCGCAACGGTGATCGGCCGCGGAATGGGAATGTGGGGCGGCCAGAACCAGGATCTGTTCGCTTCAGCAAATCTGTATGCAGGCGGCGGAAGTCAGAGAGTGTTCAACGTTCTCGAGGGAACCCTCGAAGGCCGTCATGACGACGGCGCGGCGGGCTGGGATGGAGTGCTCGCGGCAGGTCGACTCGCCAGCTTTTTCAAGGCTACTCCCCGTCACACCTTGTTCGGCGCGGCGGAATTCAGCGGAGGATGGGAGCAGCGTATTCCATTTCAGCTCACTTTTGCAGACAAGGATGGCGGGCCGCGAGGTTATCGCGATTCGTGGCTCGCTGGCGGTGAGAGACTTGTGGTTCGACTCGAGGACAGAGTTTACCTCGGACATCTGAAGCAGTTCGCGACTGTCGGCGTTGCGCCATTCGTCGATGTCGGAAAGCTGTGGTCGGGAGACGTTCCGTTTGGCGTGAACAGCAGCCTCAATCCGTCGATCGGGATTTCCGTTCTCGCATCGGTCCCGCCGCGCTCTCAGAGAATGTGGCGCTTCGACATCATGTATCCGCTCAACCACGATTCAGGAGCGAGACTGAAGGTGCGTCTCTTCAGCCGCGAGTTCTCGTCGATCTTCTGGAAAGAGCCCGGAGACGTAAATCGGAATCGGGAGAGATCGATTCCGACTTCGGTATTCAACTGGCCATAACTGGAATAGTGAATACTGAATGCTGACTTACTGCGCACTTAGTCAGAATTCAGCATTCAGCATTCCAGTCAGTGTACCTTAGCCGCTCCGTCTCCCGATGCCATCATCTTCCGAATCGGAATTATTAGCAGAGCAATCACTGCCGCGGCAACCATCAGCGAAATCGTCGTAGTCGTGAACAGCTGCGGCATCTGATCCAGCTTTTCAGGATCGACATGCCCGCCGACTCTGCCTCCGATCAGGTTGCCGAGCGCTGACGCGAGGAACCAGATGCCCATCATCTGACTTACGTACCGCCTCGGCGCGAGCTTGGTCATCGACGAAAGGCCAACCGGGCTCAAGCACAGCTCTCCAACCGACTGGAAGAAATAGCAGCCCACCAGCCACCATGGGGAAACCAGTGTCTTGCCGCCGCTCGCGACAACTGCGTTCGCTGCGAAGATCATGATCACGAAGCCGATCCCGGCAAGGAAAAGCCCGAGTGCAAACTTTGTCGGACTCGAGAAATCCATTCCGCGCTTCGCCATACCTACCCATAGCGATGCGAAAAGCGGAGCGAAGATGATGATCATCAGTGGATTCACTGACTGGAACCAGGTCGCCGGAATCGTGAAGCCGCCGAGCGTTCTGTCGGTGAAGTCGCGCGCGAAAAGATTGAGCGATGTTGGCGCCTGCTCGAACGCGGACCAGAAAATTGCCGCGAATGCAAACAGAACCATGATCACTGCGACGCGTTTTTTCTCCGCGCTGCTGAGGTGTCCGAACGCGTAGACCACTGCGAAGAATACCGCCGCCACTCCCACGAGCATGTACGTCATGTACTTCGCAATCGCTGGCGGACTGAATGCGACCGCTCCCGTTGCGCCAAGAACAAAGAGCAGCGCCACGATTCCGAGAATGGCAAAGACAGCGGTCTTCACATTCCTTTCCTGGCGCGCCTGAGCTGCGGGATCCGCGAGCCGCGTTGGCAGCGTTCCAATCGGTCCGAGAGTTTTCTTCTGTCTCAGGCCGTACATCGTGAGCCCGAGAAGCATCGCGACTCCCGCAGCGCCCATTCCAACGTGCCAGTCGACCTGCTCGCCGAGGTAACCGGTGACCATCTGGCCGATCAGTGAGCCGACGTTGATTCCCATGTAGAAGATCGAGAATCCTGCGTCGCGTCGAGCGCCGCCTTCCGGATAAAGATCGCCGACAATTGCCGAGATGTTCGGCTTGAGCAGGCCCGTTCCCAATACGATCAGAACCAATCCGAGGAAGAACGGAATCTTTCCACCGCCCGAACCTGCGAGACCGGACAATCCAATCGAGATATGCCCAGCCGAGATGAGGCAGGCGCCAATGAAAATGGCGCGGCGCAATCCAAGCAGCCGGTCTGCAACCCATCCACCGGGAAGCGACATGAGGTAAACGAATGCTGCATAGATGCCGACAATCGCTGATGCAGTCGTGCGATCGAATCCGTAACCGCCATTCACGATTGTCGCGGACATGAACAGCACGAGCAGCGGCCGCAATCCGTAGTAGGAGAACCGCTCCCACATCTCCGTGAAGAAGAGTGTGGCAAGTCCGCTCGGGTGTCCGAAGAATCCGCGGTTATGGGTCCATTGTTCCAGCCCTGTGGGGGCGTCTGTCGTCACTACGGCTGCTTCGGGCTGATCGAAGACCGACTTGTCCGTTGTCATAGTCATAGGGCGCCTTCAGGGGTGTTGGTTGTGTGCCTTTCCATGTGCTCCACTACCGGAAAGTATTTCTCGGGGGGATTCGTGCCACCCGCAGCCTGCTGTTCTTGCCACGTTATGACACTTGGCGGCTGTTTGATACACGCTGCGAGGTGGAGACGTGCCTTCTCCTCGAGCGGCGGATCGATCTTCGCGCACGCCGCATCCTTCGCCGGATGGTGGCAGCGCGGGTGAAACACGCATCCAGAAGGAGGATTCGCCGGCGACGGAACATCGCCTTCGAGAAGTATCCGCTGCTTCTCGACAGTTGGGTCAGCGACCGGCACTGCTGAGAGCAGCGCCTGCGTATACGGCATGGTCGGCTCGCGATAAAGATCCGGGCCTTTCGCCAGCTCCACGATTTTTCCGAGATACATCACTGCCACTCTGTCCGACATGTGCTTCACGACGGACAGGTCGTGCGCGATGAACAGGTACGTCAGCCCCCGTTCCTTCTGGAGATCACGCAGCAGGTTGATCACCTGCGCCTGAACCGAGACGTCGAGCGCCGACACCGGCTCATCGCATACGATGAATCGCGGCTCAACGGCGAGTGCCCGCGCAATTCCTATTCGCTGTCTCTGTCCGCCGGAGAATTCGTGCGGATAGCGGCTCGCATATTCCTTTCTCAGCCCGACTTCTTCGAGAAGCCGGTCGACTCTCTTGTCAGCTTCCTTGCCTTCGGCAAGGCGATGAATTGTAATTCCTTCGCGGATCGCAGCGCCCACAGTCATCCGTGGATTCAGCGATGAAACCGGATCCTGGAAGATGATCTGCATCTCGCGCCTGACGGCGCGAAGCTCAGCAGGATTCATTGCGAGCACATCACGTCCCGCGAACTTCACCTCGCCCGACGTTGGCTCGATCAGCCGGAGAATTGCGCGGCCGGTAGTGGTCTTCCCGCAGCCCGATTCACCGACGAGAGAAAGTGTTTCGCCCGGCATGATGTCGAAAGACACATCGTGCACCGCACGCACTTCTCCGACTTTGCGCGCGAATACACCGGCTGTGATCGGAAAAACCTTGCGGAGATTTCTAACCTGGAGCAGCGGATCAGTCACAGCGTGACTCCGGCCTGCTCCACAATCGGAAGGTGCGGATGATTTCTCCGTTCAGGTTCTATGGCGAGATGACACCGCGATTTGTGACCTTCAGCAATCTGATAGAGTGGCGGATGCTCTGATTCGCACAATTCCCACGAGTAGGGGCAGCGATCGCGAAACCTGCACCCCGATGGCCATGCTGTCGGCGGCGGAACAGTTCCGGGAATGACATTCAGCCTTTCGCGCGATTCGGTTATCTGAGGCATCGCGTTCATCAATCCCTCGGTGTAGGGATGATGCGCTGATGCAAACAGAGCTTCGACAGATGCCTCCTCTACAACCTCGCCGCCATACATCACCAGCACGCGCGTCGCCGTCTCGGCAATAACGCCGAGGTCGTGGGTGATCATGAGGATCGAAGTGCCCAGCCGTTTTTGAAGATCGACGAGTAATTCCAGAATCTGCGCCTGGATCGTGACGTCGAGCGCAGTGGTTGGCTCATCGGCAATAACGAGCGCCGGATTCATTATCAGCGCCATCGCAATGAGCACTCGCTGGCGCATTCCGCCCGAGAGCTGATGCGGATACTGCTTTGCACGCTCGGCAGGAGATGGAATGCCAGTCAGCGTGAGCATCTCTACTGCACGGTTCCATGCATCCTTGCGTGATCCGTCTCCATGCACGCGTACAACTTCCGCAACCTGATCGCCGACAGTGAAAACAGGATTCAACGCTGACATCGGCTCCTGAAAAATCATCGCGATCCTGTTGCCTCTGACATTTCGCATCCCGGCGTCATCGAGTGAGACGAGATCTTTTCCCTCGAACAGAATTCTGCTTCCGTCTTCGATTCGCCCTGGCGGTTGAATGAGGCGCAGAATCGAGAGCGCGGTCACTGATTTCCCGCAGCCGGATTCCCCGACAATTCCAAGCACTTCACCAGGATTGATGACGAACGAAACTCCGTCCACCGAGCGCGCGACCGCGTCGGGAGTGTAGAAATAGGTTCTGAGATTTTCGACTGAGAGAAGCGGCTCTGTCATCGCCTGTTCAATTGTCTAGGGCTGAGCGCTCTCAGCAAGCCATCGCCGAGAACATTGAATGCCATCACTATCAGAACGAGTGCCAGCCCCGGAAAGAAAGAGATCCACCAGTGATTTGTCATCTGATCAGACCCTTCCTGAATCATGTTGCCCCAGCTCGCTGTCGGAACTTTCAAGCCGATGCCAAGCCACGACAGTCCAGCTTCAAGGATTATGATCTGGCCCAGCCCGAGCGTAGCTGCCACCACCACTGGTGTCACGACGTTGGGAAGAATGTGCCGGATCACAATGCGCGCTTGGGTTGCGCCGAGTGCGCGCGCAGACGCTACGAAATCCTGTGACTTCAACGCAAGAACCTGACCCCTGACAAGTCGCGCCAATCCATACCAGCCTGTGATTCCGAGAATGATTATGAATCCAGTGATCTCGATGTTGTCCCACGTTGCGAATATCACTATCAGGACCAGAAGCCGCGGAATCGAAAGCAGCGTGTCGAGAACGCGCTCGAGAATGCTCGCCGTCAATCCGCTGGAGTAGCCTGCTATTGCGCCATACGCCGTTCCCACTGTTACGCTGACGAGAGTGGCAAACAGCGCCAGCGTAAGCGACAGTCTTCCCCCGTGAAGCAGTCTGCTTAAGACATCACGGCTCAGGTCGTCGGTCCCCATGAGATGTTCCAGCGATGGAGCGGCATCCTTCAGGTTGATGATGTCAGGCGTGGATCGAGGATCATATGGAGCGATGAGCGGCGCCATCAGGCATGGAATCGCAATCGCTGCAATCACCACCGCCGCCAGAGCCATCGAGCGGTCACGATGGAACCAGCGCCTGCCAATGCGGGCGGCGCTGCTCAGATACAGCGTATCAGTGATCACTGCGCAGCCTTGGATCGAGCATGCGATACAAAACATCGGCGGCGATACTGCCCATGACGACGAACGCACTCGAGAAAATCACCGCTGATGTGAGCAGCAGATAATCGCGGCCGCTTATTGCATTCACTATCAGCGTGCCCATTCCAGGCCACGAGAAAACTTTCTCGACGAAGACCGCGCCCGTGAAAAGCGCGGGGAAAGCGACGCCCAGCAGCGTGACAACGGGAAGCAGTGCGTTGCGCAGCGCATGGCGCCTCACCACACTGGATTCGCTCACGCCCTTGGCGCGCGCTGTGACGACAAACTCAGCAGGCAGTGTATCGAGCAGCGCTGCGCGCTGATGCCGCGCGATGATCGGGAAGTACAGCAGCGCGAGCGTAAGCGCAGGCAGAATCAGATGCTCGAGTCGATCAGAAAATTTCCCGGCAGGGCTTAGAAGGTCGTAACTCGTGACTTCGATCGATCCCCCCGTGGGAAAGATGTTGAGCCATAGTGCGAACGTGACGAGCATTAGCTGCGCGAACCAGAAGTCCGGCAGCGAATAGAATGCGAGTGAGATTCCCCCAAGGATTCGATCCGCCCGTGTGCCAACCCGCCTGGCCTGAGCAATCGCGGTGAGGATACCGAGACCAAACCCCGCTGCGAGACCCACCGTCATCAGCAGAAGAGTATTGGGCAATGCATCAGCGATTGCGTCAGCTACGGGACGCCGTGACGTCGAGAGTCCCAGTTCTCCGCGAAATACGCTCGCCAGGTATCGTACGTACTGTTCGGCAAGAGGCCGATCGAGGCCATATGCATGACGCCATGCCGCGCGAACTGAGTCGGTGACGGCGGGGTTGTCCATTGCGCTGCTGAATGGATCGCCGGGCGCTGCGTGTATGAGAAAGAACACGATCGTCGCAACGAGCACGACGACGACGAATCCCTGAATCAGGCGGCGCGCGAGAAATGCCGCCACGAATTACCTGACTGGAGTTGCGCGGTCGCGCGCAATTCGCTGCGCAGCCGGAATGGACCAGTCGGGAATGTTGGCCCACCACGCGTCAGGCCGCATGCCAACCGGGCGAATTCTTTTCTGAACGGCCATCGCGCGCTTTGGCTCAGCCATCCACACTGCGGGCGCATCATCGATGATGATTTGATAAGCGCTCGTGAAATGATTTCGGCGCGCGTCGAGAGAAGTTGCCGAGAGCGCGCTGTCGACCT
The DNA here is from genome assembly GCA_035646915.1 of Gemmatimonadaceae bacterium. GTDB lineage: Bacteria > Gemmatimonadota > Gemmatimonadetes > Gemmatimonadales > Gemmatimonadaceae > UBA4720. Next base: position 2,041 of record DASROK010000139.1, on the reverse strand, counting down.
GAGCGTCGAACCGCGCATTTCGATACGATCCGTAATTCGTTCCGCCCTTCGCTGCGCCCGCCGATCCCCAAGTCTGCCGAATCCCGCCGGGACTGGGTTCTACGTGCCATCCACCAAAAACCGCGTCGAAGGTACGCGTATTCTCCTTGTTGATGAACGCGGCAAAATCCAGCGGCTCGATGTTCACCTTGATTCCCGCCTGTCGCAGCTGCTCCTGTATCAGGACTGCCATCGTGTTGCGTGCCTTGCTCGGCCCGGGAACGGTGATCGTGAACTCGAGAGGAGTGCCGTCCTTTTCACGTATCCCGTCACCGTTCGAATCCCTCCACCCAAGAGAGTCGAGCAGGCGCATTGCTTCGGCGCGGTTGAACGGGATCTGAGTGAGTGAAGTGTCCGTTGTCGGATACGCACGCACAGTCGGCCCAATCGCGACGTTCGCGAGGGAGTCGTATGCATTCCGGACAATGCTCGGGCGATCGAGCGCCATCGTGACAGCACGCCTGACTCCAGGTTCACCAAACAGCGGATGTGATCTGGAAGAGTTTCGCCGATCGTTCAGATTGAACTGAACGAAGTTGTAATCGAGACCGGGGGTGAGCATGACCCGAAGCGAAGTGTCGCCGGCTATTTCAGCAAAGCTGGGTGCGGGAATCTGCTCGAGCATGTCCGCGTCTCCTCCCTTCAAGCGAACGAGAGCAGCATTCATGTCCGATGCAATCGTCAGGATCACGCGGTCGAGATTCGGCCGGCCGCGATAGTTCGCTGTGTCGGCAGTCAGCTCGATCGACTGCGCCGCATTCCACTTCGAGAATCTGTATCTCCCGGTACCGATGGGAGCGCGCGCAAGATTCGATTCGGCGGCCTTTGGGCCTTTCGCGCCTTGAAGAAGATGCTCGGGGAGAATCAGCATCGTATTCACCGCATCGTAGAACTGCATTGGTGACCGACTCTTGAACCAGACAGTTGCCGTGAGACTGTCGGTCGCGCTCACCGAGTCCACGTCCTCGAGAGCTGTCGCGAACGGCGAGCCGACTGTCGGATCGGAGTAGATGCGCCAGGTAGACGCAACGTCGCCTGCTCGCACTGGTGTTCCGTCGTGCCATCTCGCAAGCGGGTCGATATGAAATGCGATCGAGAGCGAGTCGGGAGCCCAGTCCCACGTCTTTGCCAGTCGCGGCTGGAAACCCTGATCTCCTACCGTGACGAGCGAATCGCCGATCTCGGCGAGACGATCATAGACCAGGTCTCCCACGAGCTGCGCCGTTGTCGTCGATGCCAGAGGAGGGAAGAGAGTTTCAGGATCTCCGCCGACTGCAATCACCAGGGTGCCGCCGTTCTCGCCTTGTGGCGCCGGCTTATTCTCGCCTGAGCATGCCACTAGGAGGGCGAAGGCAATGGGTTTTGTGAGACAATGAGACAATGAGAACAGCTTTTTTGTTTTTGTGGTTTTTAACAAAGAGTATCCCGTAGTTCTCATTGTCTGGTTTTCTCACAAAACCCTTCAACATGCCCAACGAAGCAGCCGCAACAGGAGACTAAGTTGGGGATTCATTTCCTCCACGTCCACAGTTCATTTCGATAGCTGTCGAGATGACGTTCGGTGTATTCGCGCGTGTCTGATTCGTCGAGAACGGAAGCACTTGAATCCTCGAGCTCGCGCACTGCATTGAAAAGGTGTGAGGCAACTTCCTCGGTCGACGGATCGCGCCCGAGACTTTGTCTGAGAGTCGCAGCCGGCGGCGGCTCGAGCGCGCCCGAATCAGAGAGAAGCAGCACCGCAATCAGCGGCTGATCGTCAGCGATGAGAATCGATCCATGCTGGAGCAATGCCCCATTCTCGCGATACTGGGCGCTTCCCACGAGCTTTGCTCCATTCACAACCAGCTCGCCTTCGGACGGCTGGGCAAAACACGGCAGCTCACCGGGTAAAGGAGTCGGCTCCGGTCCGTGAGATTCTGAAGCAGGAATACCGAGAGCCGAAAGACCAGCGAGCAGTATGCGATTGATGCGCTCGTACGAGCTTCTCAGCGAATCGCCATCG
>DASROK010000138.1:0-5071 GCA_035646915.1 Gemmatimonadaceae bacterium | reverse complement strand
AAGGTGGGCGACGACCGGATCATCGTCGAGCTCCCGGGCATCTCGGACCCCGAACGGGCCACCGCGCTCGTTCAGAAGTCGGCGTTCCTGCAGTTCCAGATCACCGACAAGACGCAGGCGCTGGAAAAGGCGCTTCCGCGTCTCGACGCGGCGGTGAAGGGAATCGCGACAAAAGTCGCAACCACCGCTGGAGCAAAGCCTGTCGATACGGCAGCGAGCGCGGCGGGAGCATCCGGGCTCTTCACAGCCGACACGTCGAAGAAGCCCGCTGATTCCGCGAAGTCGGATTCGGCGAAGACAGATACGGCTGCCGCAGCTCCCGCAACGGCAGGCGGCTTCTCCAGGCTTATTCAGCAGGGACAGATGCCGGGAGAGTATTTCGTCGCGGACAACGACATTCCAGCCCTGAACACCTATCTCTCCAATCCCGCTGTCCAGGCTGCTCTTCCGCCCGGCAAGGTGATTCGTTTTGGAACCGACTCGGCGCAGCTTGCGAACAAGCTGTACCGAACCATGTACGTGCTCGACGCCAAGCCGATCATCACCGGTGAAAATCTCGTCGACGCGAAGCCCAACACTTCGCCGACGGAAGGCACCATCGTCGAGTTCCAGTTCAACAATGAAGGCGGCCGCAAGTTCCGCAACGAGACCTCGAAGCACATCAAGGACTACATGGCGATTGTGCTCGATGACCGCGTGATGGGACGTCCGCCGGTAATCCAGAGCGCAATTGGGAGCCGTGGCCAGATTACAATGGGCGGGCGCGATCTTCAGGCTGCGTCTGACCTTGCTCTCGTGCTGCGTGCCGGATCACTGCCAACTCCGCTCAAGATCGCGGACGTCACTCAGATCGGTGCAAGCCTCGGCAAGGACTCCATCTCCAAGGGAATGACTGCGGGAATTATCGCGATTCTTCTCGTGGTTGTGATCATGGTCGTGTACTATCGATTCTCCGGCGTGCTCTCCGTTCTCGCGCTCATGCTCTACGTACTGTTCACGCTCGCTGTGCTCGCCGGATTTGGCGCAGCGTTGACGCTGCCGGGGCTCGCGGGCTTTGTGCTCTCGATTGGTATCGCAGTCGATGCGAACGTGCTGATATTCGAGAGAATTCGCGAAGAGCTTGCGCACGGAAAGACGGTTCGCACCGCGGTGGATGAAGGATTCCGCCACGCGATGACCGCGATCGTCGACTCCAACGTTTCAACCGCGCTGACCGCTGCTGTGCTGTATCAGTACGGCACCGGCCCCGTGCGCGGGTTTGCTGTAACACTTCTGGCCGGTATTGCCGCGTCGATGGTCACTGCGATCTTCATCGTGCGCACTTTCTATATGATCTGGCTCAACCGCTCGCAGAAAACTGAGGCTCTGAGCATCTGATGCTTCGAATTCTTCACGATACCAACTTCGATTTCATCCGCTGGTGGAAATGGGCTGTCGGCCTCACCGCCGGTTTCATTGCAATCGGCCTTGCCTCGTTTGCAATCAATCCCCGAATCAACACGAGCATCGAGTTCACCGGTGGGACGATGATGCAAGTGGCGTTCACCAAGCCACTGGATGTCGGCGCTCTCAGATCACATCTCGACAAGGCTGGAATTGTCGGCGCTGAGATTCAGCAGTTCGGAAGCAATCGCGAGTTTACCATCCGGGCGCGCGAAGCGGAGCGCCAGGGTGCCGCAACTTCCGGCGCTGAATCTGTTGGACGGCACATCGAGACTCTCCTCAAGCAGGAATACGGCGCAGGAAACGTTCGCGTCGTCAGGGCCGAAGGAGTCGGCCCTCGAGTTGGCAATGAGCTGACCCGGGATGCGATCATTGCAATGCTTCTCTCGTTCCTTGTCACGACTGTGTACCTGGCAATCCGCTTCGAGTGGCGTTTTGCTCTTGCGGCGCTGATTGCGACCTCGCACGACGTCATCACTACTCTGGCGTTCCTCAAGATCATGCACCTCGAGGTATCGCTCACGGTAATCGCGGCGATTCTTACCGTCATCGGCTACTCGCTGAACGACACGATCATCATCTTCGATCGTGTGCGTGAAGACCTGCGAAAGGGACGAAAGGAATCTCTCTATCAGACACTGAATCGCGCGATCAACGAGACGCTGCCTCGCTCTGTGATGACTCACGCCACGACTTTTGCGGCAACACTCGCACTTCTCATTTTTGCCGGAGAAGTAATCCGGCCGTTCGCCTGGATCATGTCGTTCGGTATCTTTACCGGAACTTTCAGCTCGATTTACATCGCTGGCCCGACGCTTCTCTGGATCGAGAGGAAGTGGCCAAGGAAGAGCGGAATATCCAAGGGTTCATCGACAGTCACGCGCACCTCGCCGACGAGGCGTTCGACAGCGACCGCAACGCGGTAATTCAGCGCGCGAAAGACAATGGAGCCGAAGCAATTATCTGCATCGGCTCAGGAAGCGGCGCCGGGGATGTCCTCGGCGCCGCTCACGCATCTGCGGCAGTCGCATCGGAGAATCCTGGATTCATCTGGAGCAGCGCTGGCATTCATCCGCACGATGCAATCGGGTTCGACGCGAGAGTGCACATCGACGAGCTGCGCGAGCTGATCGCCGGTGGCGCAGTCGCGATTGGAGAGTGCGGTCTCGACTATCATTATGACAATTCACCGCGTCAGGAACAGCGAAGAGCATTCGCCGGTCAGCTTGCTCTCGCACTCGAGCTAGGCAAGCCTGTGATCGTGCACACGAGGGACGCGGAAGACGATACCCGTGCGATGATCACAGAGGCGGGTCAGGCAGGCGTTGTCGGCGTGCTTCACTGTTTTACCGGGTCTCATTCGCTCGCCTCGAGCGCCGTCGATAACGGGTGGTACGTATCATTTGCGGGCATTGTGACTTTCAGGAACTGGACAGACGAAGATCTTCTGCGCCTAGTTCCCGAAGACCGGATTCTTGCCGAGTCGGATTCCCCTTACCTCGCGCCGGTTCCGAACAGGGGCAAGCGCAACGAGCCTGCGTGGGTGAAGCACACCGTCGCGCGGCTTGCGGCGTCACGCGGAACCGACAATGACAGCATGAGCGCAGCTGTCTCGCGCAACACGCGAGCGCTGTTTGCGCTGGCGTGATGCATTCGATTGTGAGTAACATTGCCAGGTCAAAGCGAAACACGGAGAGTTGAGCGTGAAATCAGTGAAAAGCGACAATGCGCCAGCGGCAATTGGTCCCTATTCACAGGGCGTGATTGCCGGAGGATTTCTTTTTTCCGCAGGCCAGATTCCACTCGACCCGTCGAGCGGTCAGATAGTTGAAGGAGGCATCACGGCGCAGACTGAGCAGGTGATGAAGAATCTTTCTGCTGTGCTCGATGCAGCCGGCCTCGGATGGAACAGCGTCGTGAAGACAACGGTGTACCTGCACGACATGGCTGACTTTCCCACCGTGAACGAGATCTACGCTCGGTCCATCGGCGATGCGCGCCCCGCGCGCTCGACCGTGCAGGTCGCAGCGCTCCCGCGCGGAGCCCTGGTCGAAATCGATTTCATCGCACGAGCGGAAGGCTGAACGGATTCACCACGGAGCCCACAATGAGCACGTCCAAGACGCGAGAGGAGCTTTTTCGACTGACAGCGTTCGCGAGGTGCGCCGGTTGAGCTTCTAAAATGGGTCCGGGGGACCTGTCTGAAGTTCTCTCGGCGCTTCCATCGTCGACTGATCCGCGCCTTCTCGTAGGGCGTGAGACATTCGACGATGCGGGCGTCTATCTGCTGTCGGACGACGTTGCGCTCGTTCAGACGGTCGATTTCTTCGCGCCCATTGTCGACGACCCTTACGACTTCGGACAGGTCGCTGCTGCCAACGCGCTCTCGGATGTATACGCAATGGGCGGCCAGCCGCTGACGGCTCTCAACATTGTCGCGTTTCCATCGGGAACGCTGCCGTTTTCGGTTCTCACCGAGATTCTTCGCGGCGGTCAGGATAAGGTTCACGAAGCGGGAGCTCACATCGCGGGCGGACATTCCATAATCGATCCGGAGCTCAAGTACGGACTTTCAGTTACGGGTCGAGCGCATCCAGCGTTTCTTCTGACGAATGCAAACGCGCGCGCGGGCGACGTGCTGATTCTCACGAAGCCAATCGGCACAGGAATTCTTTCGACCGCACTCAAGCGTGCGTCGTCAGGTGATGAAGAAATGGCGGCGATTGTCACCGATGACGTAGCGCGCGCGATGGTCGGCACAATGAAAAAGTTGAACGGGGAGGCGAGTCGCGCCGCACTCGCAGTGTCCTCTCGCTGCGCGACAGACATCACCGGTTTCGGTTTGCTCGGACATGCTTCTCACATTGCGCGCGCGAGCAGTGTCACTCTTCGCATTCATTCCAGCGCTGTGAAGCTACTCGATGGGGCGAAAGACGCGTGGCTCGCTGGCGCAACGAATGACGGATTGAAGAGGAACCAGTCCTTCCTCGAGCCACTTGTGGACTGGAAAACCGATGACACAACGATGCGCTCTTTGCTGTGCGACCCGCAAACGTCGGGCGGCCTGCTGGTCGCCGTGCCTCGCGAGCGTGCTTCAGACTATCTTTCGCGCGTGGATGAATCCTTCCAGATCGGAGAAGTTGCAGCTGCAGAAACCGCGGCGATTGTCGTTGACTGAGCACGGGGGTGGATGGGGCCTGGTGGCTTCCCCAGTCTTCAAAACTGGTGTGACCCGACCGAGTCGGGTCGGGTGGGTTCGATTCCCACACTCTCCCGCCATCGCCCTCGTTCTCGCATTCGCGGCCGCATCTCCTGCAATCGCGCAGCGCGTGGATTCGACTCAGGTAGCGGCAAAACCGCAGAAGCTCGCGCGCATTACCGAGTGTCTTCCGATTCCTGTCGATACCACCACGAAGATTCAGGTACCCAATGTGATCATCGGACCGGTGGCTCCGAAAAGCGGGCCGCCTCCATGCAGAGTTCCCATCTCACCAGGATCCGCGTTTCTCCGCTCGTTCCTCATCCCCGGAATGGGGCAGATGAAGCTCGACAGAAAGAAAGCGGCAACCGTTTTCATCGTCAGTGAAGTGGGGACGGTCGGGATGTCAGTCAAATCGTGGATAGACCT
>DASROK010000137.1:0-6114 GCA_035646915.1 Gemmatimonadaceae bacterium | reverse complement strand
GCGAGAATGCAGGAAGGTGTGCTCAGTCTCATGCAGATGGCGAAGGCCGCCGCAATTCTCTCGCAGCTTGCCGAGCGCAGAATTCCGTACGTATCGATTCTCACCAATCCAACAACCGGCGGAGTGAGCGCGAGCTACGCGATGCTTGGCGATGCGATTCTCGCCGAGCCGGGTGCAGTGATTGGCTTTGCCGGGCCGCGCGTGATCAAGCAGACAATCGGACAGGATCTGCCTGAAGGATTTCAGACTTCGGAATTCCTCCTCGAGCACGGAATGGTCGATGCCGTCGTGCATCGAAAGGATCTCAAGAACACTGTCGGCCAGCTTCTTCGTCACATGAGCGGCAAACCCGCTGCAGCGGGGTGGACCGCGGCCTGACGGAGTATCGCACCGCGCTCGACGCGCTTTTCGCGCGCACTGGCTCAACAGCGAAGTTCGGTCTCGAGCGCACGCTCGGATTCCTCGGGGCAATCGGAAATCCTCATCAGCGTTATCCGTCCTTTCACATAGCCGGTACAAACGGGAAAGGAAGCGTCGTCGCGACTATCTCGACGCTTCTCAAAGCGAAAGGACTGAAAGTCGGCCGCTATATGTCGCCGCACCTGATCGACTTTCGTGAGCGCATCGCCGTGGACGGTGAAGCAATAAGCGAAGAGTACGTCACCGAATTTCTCGCGCGATGGTCGCCTTACGCAGAAAGCCTCGGCGCAACTTTCTTCGAGATCACCACCGCGATGGCGTTTCACTACTTCGCCACTCGCGAAGTGGATGTGGCCGTAGTCGAGACCGGGCTTGGCGGGCGGCTCGATTCGACAAACGTCATCGACCCGCTCGTGTCAGGCATTACATCGATCGGCCTCGATCATCAGGAATTCCTGGGAGACACCGAAGAGTCGATTGCACGCGAGAAGGCTGGAATTCTCAAGCGCGGAAGGCCAGCGGTGATCGGATCGCTATCGACCAGCGCTCGTGTTGCTGTTTATCAGGCCGCTGAAGCTGCAGGCGTCCCGCGAGTGATCGAGGCTGAGAGACTGTATCCGACGAAGAATGTCGTTGTTTCGCTCGAAGGCACCTCGTTCACGATCGAGTACGACGGTCACGAAAGCCGGGTGCACACGGGACTCGTCGGCTCTGCGCAGGCGGCAAATGTATCTGTTGCTCTCGCGATGCTCCGAGCAGCGACATCGCCATGGACGGTCAGTATTGATGAGGCCGCATCGACACTGCCATCAGTAAAACTTCCGGGCAGGTTTCAGCGAGTTGGAAATTGCATTCTCGACGTCGCGCATAATCCTGACGGAATCCGGTCTGTTGTATCAACACTCGAGCTCGTTCAACCTCCGCGGCCGCTCATTGCGGTGCTTGGAATTCTCAACGACAAGGACTGGCGCGGCATGATTGCGGCGCTCGCGCCATCAGTGGAGCGAATCATCCTTGTGGCACCTCCAAGCGCTCCTCCAGCGCGCGCGTGGATTCCAGCCGAGGCTGAAAAGTTTGCGCAGTCGATCGGTGTCGACGCGAGTGTCGAAGCAGATTTCGATGCGACCATTCGTGCAGCTTCAGGTGGTGAAGGCACGACGATAATCACCGGCTCGTTCCACACCGTCGGTGACGCGCTCATCACGCTCGGCGAGAAGACCCTCTAGAATGCTTCAGGTTCTTGCTCCTAAGTCCATGCAGGACGTAGCTTTGAGCAATGGCACAAGGGGCTTTGCCGGGATTCAGAGATTTTTATCCGGAACAATTCGCTGAGCGCGCCTACATAGTTGGCGTGTGGCGCAAAGTATTGCGTCGCTATGCGTTCGTGGAATACGATGGACCTCCGCTCGAGCCCCTCGATCTCTATCGGAAAAAAAGCGGAGACGAGCTGGTTGGCCAGCTCTATTCCTTTACCGACAAGGGTGACCGCGAAGTTGCGATGCGTCCCGAGATGACGCCGACATTCGCGCGAATGGTTGCGGCGCGCGCGAACTCACTTCGCAAGCCTGTGCGCTGGTTCTCGGTACCGCAGCTCTTTCGTTATGAGCGACAGCAGAAGGGAAGACTGCGCGAACACTTCCAGCTGAACGCCGACATTGTCGGTGAAGCGGGAGTGAGCGCAGATGCCGAGCTCGTATCGCTTGCGCTGGACATCATGCGCGAGTTCGGTCTGAAGTCGAGTGATGTAAACGCGCGCGTTTCGGATCGTCGCCTTCTTCAGGCATTGCTTGCGCATGCAGGCGTGCCGGACGAATCGCTCGCCTCCGTTTATGCAGTGATTGACAAGAGAGGCCGGGAGCCGGCGAGCATCTCACGCGAGAAGCTCGTGCAGGCTGTCGCCAGTGATTCGATCGCTGATAAAGTCGAGAAGATCCTCCAGGTATCGAGTCTGCCTGATCTTGAAGAGGCATACGGCGGCAACGATGAGCTCGCGCCGCACATCGGCCGCCTGAAGGAATACTTCGCCTTTGTGGACGCTCTTGGATTCAGCGACTGGGTTGTGCTCGACATGTCCGTTGTTCGCGGACTGGCTTATTACACAGGCATAGTCTTCGAGCTGTTCGATACAGCCCGGGAGTTTCGCGCAATCTGCGGCGGTGGAAGGTACGACACGCTGCTCAAGACTCTTGGCGGAGTTGACCTGCCTGCACTTGGATTCGGCATGGGTGACGTAGTGCTCGGCGAGCTGCTGAGGGCACGATCTCTCATTCCTGACGCTGCATCGCAGACCGATTACTGGGTGGCCGGAGATGATGAGTCGGTGCTGCCGGAGGTAATGCGGGTCGCATCGCAGATAAGAAATCGCGACAGAAGCGTGGAGTATGCGCTCAAACCGCAGCAGCTTTCCCGTCAATTGAAAGCGGCGTCTTCAGCAGGTGCGAGGAATGCCGTCATCATCAAACGCGATGGATTGAATCAGGGAGTCGTCACTCTCAAAGATCTTGTGTCTGGAACGGAAAAATCTCTTTCGCTTGCTGAACTGATCAACTCACTGAACTGACCGATGGCCGACGACAAGAAGCTCACGACACGCGCTGAAGATTTCAGCGCGTGGTACAACGAGACTGTTCTGCGGGCAGAGCTCGCGGACTATTCACCGGTGCGCGGATGCATGGTGATTCGTCCGCGCGGTTACGGCATCTGGGAAAAGATGCAGCGCCAGCTCGACACCATGTTCAAGGATACGGGTCATGAGAACGCGTATTTCCCACTTCTCATTCCCGAGAGCTTCATGCACAAGGAAGCCGAGCACGTTGAAGGCTTCGCGCCGGAAACCGCTGTGGTTACCCATGGCGGTGGGAAAAAGCTCGACGAGCCTCTTGTCATCCGGCCGACATCGGAGACCATCATCTACGCGATGTTCGCCAAGTGGGTGCAGAGCTACCGCGATTTGCCGCTGCTGATCAACCAGTGGGCGAACGTAGTGCGCTGGGAAATGCGCACGCGGCTTTTCCTGCGCACGCTCGAGTTCCTCTGGCAGGAGGGACACACCGCGCACGCCACCGAGAGCGAGGCAGAGGAAGAGGCGCGCAGGATGCTCAACGTCTATCGCGATTTCATGGAAGGGTGGATGGCGATGCCAGTCATCACCGGGCTCAAGACCGATTCAGAAAGGTTCGCCGGAGCTCTCCGCACGTTCTCATGCGAAGCGATGATGCAGGACAACAAGGCGCTTCAGGCGGGCACTTCGCACAACCTCGGTCAGAATTTCGCGAAAGCATTCGATTTGAAATTTCAGACAGAGCAGGGAGGAACCGAGTTCGCGTGGAACACGAGCTGGGGTGTTTCAACGCGTCTCATCGGTGGGCTGGTGATGACGCATGGCGATGACTTCGGGCTGAAAGTTCCGCCGCTGCTTGCGCCCATCGAGCTTGTAATTGTTCCCATCTGGCGATCCGATGAGGACAAGTTGCGAGTGCTCGAGGCAGCGAAAAACATCACCGCCACTCTCAACGGCTGGGAAAGAAGAAAGACAGGCAAGCTGCGCGTGCATCTCGATGATCGCGAAGGCATGAAGCCAGGCGCCAAGTACTACGAGTGGGAGCTTCGCGGCATTCCGCTCCGCCTCGAGTTCGGCCCGCGCGATCTCGACGCCAACCAGTGCGTGCTGGTGCGCCGTGACAATCGCGTGAAGCGAACCGTCACACTCGATTCCGTCGGCGAGGATGTCGCTGATCTCCTGAGCATGATTCAGACGGACATGCGGGTCGATGCGTTCGATCGCCGCGAGGCAAACAGTTTCCGCGGAGACATGAAGTACGATCGATTCCGCGAGATCATGGAGGGGAATGGCGGTTTCGTTTACGCCGGCTTCTGCGGCAGCGCACAGTGTGAGCAGGAGATCAAGGAAGAGACAAAGGCGACGATTCGCGTGATTCCTGACGAAGAGTTTCGCTCAGCGGAAGCTCCGACTCACTGCCTCAAGTGCGGCAAGCAGTCGAAAGCCGAAGCGTTGTGGGCGAAAGCGTATTGACAGCGCCCGGGTTCACGCGTGAAGATGGCGTTCTCGCGTGCGACGGAGTGTCGCTCGATTTGATCGCTGGATCGGTGGGCACTCCCGTGTATGTGTACAGTGTGGCCGCCATCAACGATCAGTATGCCAGGCTGTCAGCGGCCCTCGCATCGATTCCACATCGCCTGCACTACAGCGTCAAAGCCAATTCGAACCTCGCAATCCTTGGAATACTGAAGCGGCTGGGCTCCGGCGTCGACATTGTCTCCGGAGGCGAGATGTACCGCGCACAGTCTGCCGGATTCGAAGGGCGCGACATCGTGTTCAGCGGCGTCGGCAAAACTGAGCGCGAGATGACTGATGCACTCCAGCTCGGCGTGCTGATGATCAACGTTGAATCCGAGGAAGAGCTCGTTTTCCTCGATGAGGTTGCAGGCCGGCTCGGAAAGAGAGCTCCCGTTGCATTGCGCGTGAATCCGGAAGTGATGGTCGATACTCCGCATCCTTACACACGCACTGGCGTCAAAGGGATGAAGTTCGGGATTCCATTCGATGAAACGCTGATTGTCGCGAAGCGCGCGCTCGAGATGAAGAACATCTCGCTGATCGGACTCGACATGCACGTGGGCTCACAGATATCACAGTTCGAGCCTTACGAGATCGGGCTCGGACGGCTTCTTCAGCTCAAGACAGAGATCGAAGGCGCCGGTGCGAAAGAGCTGGAGTATCTCGATATCGGAGGCGGACTCGCCGTGTCATACGACTCCGAGCATCCAGTCGACGTCGATGCGTTTGCGGAAGTCGTTACGAGGCTCGTCGGCCCGACGGGACTGAAGGTTATTGTAGAGCCTGGCAGATTTCTCGTTGGGAATGCCGGTGCATTGATTACCCGCGTGCTGTATAGAAAGCGCAGCGGCGGAAAGGAGTTCATGATTGTCGATGCGGGAATGAACGACCTCATCAGGCCGTCGCACTACAATGCCTATCACCGGATCGAAGCGGTCCGCGCATCAGGCGAGCGAACTATTGCTGACATTGTGGGCCCGGTTTGCGAGAGCGGCGATTTCCTCGGGTTGCATCGCGATGTTGACGACGCAAAGCCTGGCGACCTGATTGCAGTGCTCTCCGCAGGGGCGTACGGATTCGTGATGGCCTCGAATTACAACTCGCGCCCGCGAGTGGCTGAGGTGCTCGTCAGCGACGGACGTTACGGAGTCGTGACTGAACGGGAGCAGTACGCCGACCTGGTGAGAAAAGAGCGACTCGAGCCTGAATGGAGAATGGCCTGATGAAAGTCGGACTCATGGCCGATACGCATGATCGCGTTCCCGCGATCAAGGAGCTGATCGATGCGATGATGGCAAAGGGAGTCTCTCTCATCATGCACGCGGGAGACTACTGCGCTCCGTTTGCTCTCGAGCCTTTCAACGATGCAAACGTCGCGCTGCTTGGCATCTTTGGCCGCAACGATGGCGATCCCGAAGGACTCAAGGCTACCGCTGCGCGCGGTGTCGGCATGGAGCTGTATGAATCGCCGCACAGCTTCGAGGTGTCTGGTCATCGAATCCTTATTGTGCACGATCTTGGTGAAGTGAATCGCCGATCCATTGAATCACACCGATTTGTGGTTCACGGCTTCACTCACAAGCAGGAGACAATCACTCGCGGAGAAACGCTCGTGA
>DASROK010000136.1:0-2401 GCA_035646915.1 Gemmatimonadaceae bacterium | reverse complement strand
GATCACATTGCCCGCCGTGCCGAGAGTGCTTGTGCAATAGTCACTCCGTCTGCGTACTCGAGATCTCCACCGACCGGCAGCCCGCGCGCGATGCGCGACACGGTAAGATGATATGGGGAAAGCTTGCGCTGAACGTACAATGCGGTGGCTTCACCCTCAATGCTCGGGTTCGTCGCGATAATGACTTCACGAACCTCACCGCCGGACACTCTTTTTTCGAGATCCTGAATCGTCAGGTCATCCGGGCCAATGCCATCGAGCGGCGACAGCCTGCCTCCGAGCACGTGATAAAGGCCGCGAAATTCACCGGCGCGCTCGATTGCTCCGATATCGGATGCTTCTTCGACTGCGCAGATGATGGTCCCGTCCCGCCTTGCATCACGGCAGATCGCACACACTTCGTCTTCAGTGAGATTGAAGCAATGCGAACACGGCTTTACGCGCTCGGACAGAGTGACGAGCGCATCCGCGAGACGGCGGCTCTGATCCGACGGCTGCTTGAGAAGATGATATGTGAGGCGAAGCGCAGTCTTGCGGCCGATTCCGGGAAGCCTGGCGAGCTCCGTTGCCAGCGTGTCGATTGCCGACACGCTAGAACGGAAGCTTGAATGGAAGGCCAAGGCCTCCGGTAAGCTTCGACATCTCCTGCTTTGCAAGGTCGGCTGATTTCTGCTGGGCGTCACGGAGTGCGACAAGAAGAAGATCCTCGAGCATCTCCACGTCGGAGGCGCTTACTATAGACGGATCAACCCGCACCTTTGTAATCTGCCCCTTGCCGTCAGCGTCGACGGTGACCATTCCGCCGCCGGATGAGCCGCTCACGGTCATGTTCGCCAGCTCAGCCTGGACTTTCTCCAGGCGGCCCTGCATCTGCTGAGCCTGCTCGAGGATTTTGGAAAAATCTGCCATGAACGAATTTACTTTGTCGCGAGCTTAGTCGAGTAGGTCGAGATCGAGCTCCCGCACTGCGGCGTCGAGCACAGGATCCTGCGCCCGGAGCATTTTCAATCGCTCCTCCCTGACGGCTTCGGTGGTGAGACGCTCGCGCGACCCGCTGCTCGCCGTCTGATCGAATTCGGCTTTCCAGTCTGGCATCGCTGACTGACCACCGGGCGGCGTCACGCGAAGGGGAGGCGCCGGTGATGTCACCACGGGAGTTGCCGGTACGTCGTGAGCTGTTTTCGAACCGGTCGCACCGGCACGATGCGGCTCACTCCTCGGTTCGGCCTTCGGTTCAGCAGCCCTCGTGCGAGCCGGCGCGTTTGCCGGTTTTGGAGTGCTGCCTCCTCCACCACCCAGTGTCTGCAATACCTCCTCGATCGAGACCGACCTGTCGAGAAGAGCAAATCGCACCAGCATCATTTCGACAAGAAGCTGCTGCTGCCCGCTGCGGCGGAATTGCGGCTCTATGCCGGTCAGTATCGACAGCATGCGAAGGATATCGCCCGGCGCAAATTCGTCCCGGTGCGACTCCAGTATCTCGAGAGCGTGCGGTGACACGCCCGCCGTCTTTCCGCCAAGAACCACGGCAAGCTGAGCGCGCAGCATGTCTCCCAGTCCCGACAGAAAGACACCGAAATCGACTCCGCCATCAGCGAGCTTTCGCACAGTGTCGAAGACCTCAGCAGCTCTTCGCTTCGCAATGATGTCGATGATTGCGAGATATTCATCTTCGGGAATGAGGCCAAGAGCCTCGCGCACACGATCGGCAGTGATTCCGCCTTCGCCGATGGAGATCACCTGATCCGTGAGACTGAGCGCGTCGCGCATCGATCCGTCGGCAGCTCGCGCAATCATTGCGAGTGATTCGCCAGTCGCGGTGATTTTTTCGGATTCGAGAACCGTCTCGAGCCGCTTGATGATCTCCTGGATGCTGATGCGCTTGAGATCGAATCGCTGGAGCCTGCTGAGGACGGGAGCCGCGGTCTGCGCAATTTTCTGCGGTTCGGTCGTTGCGAACACAAATACAACGCGCGGCGGCGGCTCCTCGAGAATCTTGAGAAGCGCATTCCATGCTTCGCGGGTGAGCATGTGCGCTTCGTCTACGATGTAGACCTTGTAGCGATCTTCGCCTGACGGCGCGTACATCGCTCTCTCGCGAAGCTCTCGCGCATCATCGACGCCGCGGTTCGATGCGGCGTCGATCTCGATTACGTCGAGACTGGAGCTTCCGCTCCAGATGCGGTGGCACGAAGTGCAGACTCCGCATGGTTCCCCATCGCTGCCGCGATTCTCGCAATTGAGAGCCATGGCCAGCACGCGTGCGAGCGTGGTCTTGCCGGTTCCTCTCGGTCCGCACAGGAGATAACCGTGCGCGACTCTTCCGCGCGCGATTGCGCCGCGAAGCGTGTCGGATACATGGGACTGTACCGCAACGCCGGCGAAGTTTTTTGGGCGGTAT
>DASROK010000135.1:0-2882 GCA_035646915.1 Gemmatimonadaceae bacterium | reverse complement strand
GCACTGGGCATGGATCACACTGAGTCGTTCCAGCTTCTCCCGGAGCAGTCGACGGCAGCGATAATCATTCATCATCCCGAAGCGAAGTACTTCGCGGTCCGTGGACAGTCTCCGTCGGCAAGCACGGTGAATGAAGATGTCGCTCTCGATCGAGCAGCCGAAGGCGAGATCTCACTCGCCGAAGCACGGGTCGACACATGATCCCCTCGCGCGAAGGAGACATTACGCGCGTCGAGGCATTCAGCGATGCGATGATCGCGTTCGCTGCAACGCTGCTCGTAGTCAGTCTCGATGCGCCTCGCACGTTCGATGAGCTCGTCAACAACCTCTATGGATTCGTTCCATTCGGGTTGAGCTTCGCTGCGCTGTTCTTCATCTGGATAGTTCACACAACTCTGTTTCGCCGCTATCCGCTGAACGACAAGCCGTCGATACTCTTGAACGGTCTTCTGCTGTTCACCGTTCTGTTCTACGTATACCCGCTCAAGTTTCTGGCTGCGTCATTTGTCTCGATCTTTTCCCCGCGCGTCGGCATCACTATCGGCACAGTCGGCCACCTGCGCGATCTGTTCATGCTTTACGCAGTTGGGTGGATGGTTGTGTTTACACTGTTCGCCCTTCTCTATAGAAGAGCGTGGCAGACAAGAGAACAGCTGGCGCTCACTCCAGTCGAGTCCTACGACGCACTCACCTGGAGCAGGCATTACGTTGGATTCATCCTCGCGGGCGCCCTGTCATTCGTCATCGCGTTTCTTGGAATCGGCATAAGGTGGGGCCTGCCCGGCATCGCGTACGCATCGATCGGATTTTTTTCGTCGATGAACGCGAAGCAAAGAGCAAAGGGCCGCGTGCAGCTCGCTGAAAAAGTTGCCGAGCATCCGCAGCTCGCCCACACCGGTGCGATTTCCCGCGAAACGGTCCGGCAGGCACTGAAGAAATGACTGACCGCAGGCATCTTCTCGATCATCTGCTGGATCCCAGCCAGGTAGTCGTGTTCGACGGCGCGATGGGCACGATGCTCTACGCAAAGGGCGTGTTCATCAACCAGAACTACGACGAGCTCGACCTGCGCGCGCCTGATCTCATCCGCGAGGTGCATCGTGCCTATGTCGACGCCGGGGCAGAGGTAATCGAGACGAACACATTCGGCGCAAGCAGAACCAAGCTCACAGGCTACGGCCTCGAGACACAGGTTCATGCAATCAACAAAGCAGCCGCCGAGCTGGCCCGTGAAGAAGCTGGCGACAATGTTCTCGTCGCGGGAGCAGTGGGACCTCTTGGTGTGCGCCTCGAGCCCTACGGTCCCACGTCACTCGATGAGGCCAGGGAGATTTTTGTCGAGCAGATGAAAGGGCTCAAGGATGGCGGAGCAGACTTCTTCATCCTCGAGACGTTCGCTGACTTGAGCGAGATCGAGCAGGCTATC
Organism: Gemmatimonadaceae bacterium; assembly: GCA_035646915.1. Classification (GTDB taxonomy): domain Bacteria; phylum Gemmatimonadota; class Gemmatimonadetes; order Gemmatimonadales; family Gemmatimonadaceae; genus UBA4720. Next base: position 1,456 of record DASROK010000135.1, on the reverse strand, counting down.
CGCGCGGCGAGAGAAGTCGACTCGAAGATGCCGATCGTTGCGCAGATGACCATCGGCACCGATTGCCTCACTCCTTACGGCGCGTCGGCGCCTGACATCGCAAAGTCCCTCGATGCATTTGGCGCTGACATCATTGGGCTCAACTGCTCGGTTGGTCCGCAGATCATTCTCGATGCAATCGAGAAGATGGCAAAGGTCACGTCGAAGAAACTGAGCGCGCAGCCCAACGCCGGCATGCCGCGCGAGGTGCAAGGTCGCAGCATGTACATGGCAAGCCCCGAGTACATGGCGACGTACGCTGCCCATCTCGTGCGTGCAGGCGCGAAAGTCGTTGGTGGATGCTGCGGTACAACTCCGGAGCACATCGCCGCCATCGTCGAAGGAATCAGACCTCTATCGCCGAGGCAGGCGAGAGTTCCAAAGCGCGCGCAGTCAGGCAACGGTCACGAGCCTGAAGTGCCGCACGACAAGCCGAGAGAGCCAATTCCTTTTGGGGAACGGTCGAAATTTGCGGGAAAGCTCGCTCGCGGTGAGTTCGTCACCTCAGTCGAGATAGTGCCGCCGCGCGGTGTCGACGCATCGAAGATGCTGAGAGATACAAAGTCACTCAAAGACGCCGGCGTCGACGCTGTCAATGTTCCGGATGGCCCGCGTGCGCAAAGCCGGATGGGCGCGCTGCTTACAAGTCTTCTCATCGAGCAGCAGATCGGCATCGAAACAGTCACCCACTACTGCTGCCGCGACCGCAACCTCCTCGGCATGCTGTCCGATTTGCTTGGAGCTGCGGCGATCGGTTTGCGGAACATGCTGATCATCACGGGCGACCCGCCCAAGATGGGACCGTATCCGAATGCGACCGCCGTGTTCGATATCGATGCGATTGGGCTCACGAATCTCGTGAACAACCTGAATCACGGTCTCGATCCAGGGGGAAACTCTATCGGAACACCGACATCATTTGCAATTGGCGTCGGGGTAAATCCCGGAGCGATCGATGTCGAGCACGAGCTCAGAAGATTTGCGTGGAAAGTTGAAGCGGGTGCCGAGTATTCGATTACTCAGCCCGTGTTCGATGTTGAGCAGCTCGAGAGTTTTCTGGCGCGGCTCGACGGAAAGCGCATTCCCATTATTGCCGGCATCTGGCCGCTGGTTTCGCTGCGGAATGCAGAGTTCCTCGCGAATGAAGTACCGGGTGTAACCGTGCCGCCGCACATCATCGAGCGTATGCGCCGCGCCAATGAGAAATCAAAGGAACATGGCGTGCAGGAAGGGATCGCGATTGCGCGCGAAATGCTCGAGCGCGTGCGGCCTTCAGTTCAAGGCGTTCAGGTGTCTGCGCCTTTCGGGAAGGTCGAGCTCGCACTCGAGGTTTTCAGGGAGACGCTCGCAGCCGCTACTGCCTGAGCTGCGTCACGCGCCTGAGCTCGAACCAGACAGTGGGAGGTCCGGGCATTCC
>DASROK010000134.1:0-4238 GCA_035646915.1 Gemmatimonadaceae bacterium | reverse complement strand
GACTACGCACCGCGGTTGCGTCGTTCAATAAAAAAAGGTTTTGCGTCTTTCCTCGAAGATCTCGGCGAGCCCTCGGCGCTCTCGGCGTGAGGCTTTTCCGTTTTTCTGCTTTTCGTCATTCATACGCCATCCTTGCGACTCCTGCTGGCATCCGGATCGCGACCGGCTCTGGCCGATCCGCAGTAACTCGATCGAGCTCATAGAGCAGGTGCTCCCGGTTGACGGGCTTGGAGAGAAACGATTCACCTCCCAGCTCAGCGACCAGTCTCGGTGCGTGCGGCTCGCACGTTCCGCTGAGAACTATCACAGGAATGTGCTCAGTTCGCGATGACGTCTTGAGACGGCGGAGCGTCTCGCCGCCTGTTCCGCCAGGCATGTTCAAATCAAGAATGATTGCATCAGGCCCGGGCAGCTTGTTCGCGAACATGATCGTCTGCATCTGGTCGTACGCCGACAGCGTCTTGTGTCCCCGCTCGCGGAGTATCCCGCACACGAGCAGCGATACGACCTTGTCGTCTTCAGCAACGAGAATCTTCATCCTGCCTTCCTCATCGTAAATGGTTCGAGTGCGTTATTGAGCGCTGTTATCTCTCGCTCGAGCTCGCGAAATGCCGCCTGCCCGTTCCGAGCCTTATAAATGCTGCCAAGCAGCTCCAGCTCGGCAGCAACGCGCGCGGCGCGATGGCCGGTGAGTGTTGCACTGCTTCCCTTGAGCGTGTGCGCGACCGTCTGGAGCGTGTAGTTATCACCGTGCGCAACCGCAATTCGTATCTGCTCGAGCATGGCTCTGCTCTCATCGGCGAACATCACCGCGAGGTCCTTCAACAGCTGCGGATTCCCCCCCGTTACTGCAGCAAGCACTGAGATATCGATACAGGACTCGCTCTCATTCTTTGTCATCGCCTTGTCCGAAGCCAGGCCGGTTTCCAGAGTGCAGAACTGGGCAACAACATCGTACAGCTCCGACGGACGAACGGGCTTGGACAAATACGCATCCATTCCGGCGTTCAGACATTCTTCGCGGTCGCCTTTCATTGCGCGCGCAGTTAGTGCAATGATCGGAACGTGGCCTCCGTTATTCGACTCGATGCGGCGAATCTCCGCCGTTGCCTCGAATCCTCCGATCTCCGGCATCTGCACGTCCATCAGCACCAGATCGAAGCTGTCATTGAATTTGGCGAGCGCTTCGCGCCCATTCGACGCGCAGACTACCGTGTGACCGCGCCGCTCCAGCAGACTCGACGCAACCTTCTGGTTGACCGCGTTGTCTTCCGCAAGCAGGATGCGGAGCGATCGGGTCCGGATCTCCCCGGAGACAGCAGGAGAAGTGGCCGGGGTTTGGCCAGCGGATCCGGCGCGTGAAAGCGCGGACGTAATGGAGCGAAGCAGGTGGGATTGCCTGACGGGCTTTGTCAGATAGAGCGACACTCCCAGATCGCGACAGCGAGCGATTGCTTCTTTCTGCCCGGACGAAGAAAGCATCATGATGAGCATGTCTTCGCCTGGATTCGCATCGCGGATTCTCTCGACCAGCTCAAATCCGTCCATCTCCGGCATTACGGCGTCTACGAGCAGCAGATCAAATGCGATTTCAGCGGACGACGACCTGTGCAGGAGCCTGAGCGCCTCCTGTCCGCTCGACGCAACCGTTGGCTGCATTCCCCACCGCGACAGCATTGTCTCAAGGATGCGACGGTTAGTCGCGTTGTCATCTACGACGAGAACCTTGAGTCCCTGTATCGACACATGCGGGTCGAAAACCGTCGGTTGCACCGGAGTCGCACACTTGTCGAAGCGCGCGGTGAAATGGAAGGTGCTCCCCTTGCCTGGTTCGCTCTCCACCCAGATGCGGCCATCCATCATTGCAACCAGGCGCGATGATATCGAGAGGCCAAGTCCCGTCCCACCGAACTGACGCGTAGTTGATGCATCGGCTTGCGAAAAAGCTTCGAAGACCAGGGCCTGTTTGGATGTCGGGATTCCAATGCCGGTGTCACGAACTGCAAAGTGAAGTACGGCCGCGTCGTCTGTCTGGGATTCCGTCTCGACGCGAAGAACAACTTCTCCCTGCGGCGTGAACTTGATCGCATTTCCGACGATGTTGACGATGACCTGACGCAGCCGTCCAAGATCGCCAGTCAGCGAATCTGGAACGTTCGAGTCGATGTCCACACCCAGCTCGATTCCCTGGCCGTGCGCGCGCAGTGCCAGCGCCGCCAGCGAATCTGACAGGCCCTCGGAGAGAAGGAAGTCCGCCGAATCAAGATCGAGCTTGCCCGCTTCGATCTTCGAGAAATCCAGAGTGTCGTTGATTATGGAAAGCAGTGAGTCTGCCGATGCCGACGCCGTTTCCAGATAGTTGCGCTGCTCCTCATCCAGCCCCGTATCGAGTGCAAGGTCGATCATTCCGATCACGCCATTCATCGGAGTCCTTATCTCGTGGCTCATGTTCGCAAGGAAATCACTCTTTGCATGACTGGCGTCTTCCGCGCGTCCACGCTCGGCGATCAATGCCTGCTCGACAGAAATCCGCGAGACGGCAGCGCGCTCGAGCGCCTGTGCCAGATCGCCGATCTCGTCATTGGAGCGAATGTTCAGTGAGGGGACAACGCCGGTTTCGCCGAACTCGCTCGCGGCTTTCGCCATCACTACGAGCGGAGCAAGGAAGAGCTTGCGCGTAATGAGGAAAAAGGGAATCGCGACAATCAGGAGAATCAGGAACACAAGGCCCATGTTGGCCAGCATCGTGATCATGGGACCGCGCTGGAATGTCTCCAGCGGAATTGCAATTCCTGCGATCGCAATTGGACGCGACGCGCCGTCCACACCGTGCGCGTAAATCTTCCACGCAGAAATGAAGTAGTGCACATCTCCAATCTTGGTGAAACGGGAGTCGTGGTTGACCGTCTTGCGCGAGACATCCGCTACGATAGCATGCACCGGCTCGTTGTCCGTGTCAGAGTCCGCAACGAGGCTCCCCTCGCCGTCAGCGACCCACATGTGCGCGCGCGTCGGAGCTTCATGCGCGAAATGCGTGAGCATTCGCTGCAGCTCGGCGGTTCCGACAAGCTGTGGCTGCTCCGACACAATCGCGTCGACAGTCTCGAGCATGTCGCCGGCTGTTGCTTTGACGCTCGAGGTCATCTGCGACTTGAGTGTCCGATATTGAACGATCCCGACGCTGGTCATGAACACAAGCAGCGCGCATGCGAACAGCCCGAGATATTTTCCCGTCACTGTGTGATGTTTCTTCATCGATACCGTCGTGTTGGGTGTTCCCTTCATGGGCGGGAATTCTAGAAAGGCCCATATGACGGTTCGATATAGGAATCATGACAGGATTGTCATGAATCGACCTCGAAATGACAGGAAAAGGTTACCCGCCTAAGCCAAAACCAGTCTTAACAGCATGCCTCTGACCCCCTCTGGCGGCCAATTCGAGTATTCCGGCAGCGAGCTCGATTCTCTCGCTGAAGCCAGGAATTACTACGCGTGGGTCCTGAAGCAGTTCGAGCCGTTCCTCGGGCCGACTGTAATCGAAGTGGGCGCGGGCATCGGAACGTTCTCCGAGTTTCTGCTCGGCTCCCCTAGAGTGCGTGAGCTGATCGCTATCGAGCCCGCGGCCAATACCTACCCGGAGCTCGAGAAGAAATTCGCTCTCGACGCGCGAGTTAAGACGTTACATGGATACCTCAGCGACCATTATCGCGATCTTCAGGCAAATGCGGTCGTAGCAGTGAACGTTCTCGAGCACGTCGAGAATCACGAGCAGTTTCTTCGCGAGGCTTACGCGGGAGTTGTGAGCGGTGGCTCGCTGCTTCTTTTCGTTCCGGCGATCCCGGCGATTTATGGATCGCTCGACAAGGCATTCGAGCATTACCGCCGGTACACCAAGGCGAGCCTGCGTCAGGTGATCCAGAATGCCGGATGGCAGCCGAGGCGGATCAGTTACATGAACCTTCCGGGAATTGCGGCGTGGTTCATGGCCGGAAAGATCATGAAAAAAACGAGTGTTGCACCGGGAGACGCAAAAGCATACGATCGTCTGGTCATTCCGTGGCTCTCGAAGCTCGAGGCGGTGGTTCCCCCGCCCATCGGATCAAATCTTGTGGCGATAGCGACAAAAGCATGATGACTTCATCCCTGCGCGTTTCTGTTCTCATGCCCGTATTCAACGAGCGGGCAACTGTCGAGCATGCTGTCGAGCGTGTTCGCGAAGTTCCAATGAACATGGAGAT
>DASROK010000133.1:0-2183 GCA_035646915.1 Gemmatimonadaceae bacterium | reverse complement strand
TGTCGCGCACAACGAACGCTGCGCGAGGGTCGATGGCGGGCGGGAGGGCACGCACCGGAGCGGAGAACAAAACCTTACCGCCCCTGTCTTCGATTCGATGTATGAACCTCGGCTCGACTGCTGTGCCGAGATTCGCGAAAGTCGTATACGATGCAACCATGTCGAGCGGCTGCACCACCGACGCACCAATTGCGCTCGAGGGGTATGGATTGATCGGGCTCTGAATACCCATGCGCTTTGCAAGCGCAATGACGGAATCCATTCCGACTTTCATCGCAAGCTGAACCGCAACCACATTGCGGGAGCGCGCAAGAGCTTCGCGCATCGTAATGGGCCCAAGGAATTCGCGGTCGGAATTGTCGGGCCGGTACACCGTGCCGTTCGACATCCTTATCGCTATTGCCGTGTCGCCCATGATTGCAGTCGGCGGAATGCTGTCGGCGATTGCAGCGGCATACACGATTGGCTTGAACGACGAACCTGGTTGACGCTTGCCATCGATAGCGCGATCGAACTGCGACGCCTTGTAGTCGCGTCCACCTACAAGGGCGCGAACGTCTCCGGTGGTAGGATCGATCGCGACAACTATGCCCTGCAGATATTCAGAGTCGTTTCCCTTCCCGGCCGTTGTCGCGTGATGATAACCGGTGCGCGCTTCTACATCTGCCACACCTTCGACAAGCGCGCTCGAGGCTGACTCCTGCATGGCAGGGTCGAGCGCGGTGTAAATGCGATATCCGCCCTCCGCGACTGGAATTCCCGCACGCTGTGCCTGGATGCGAACTACATCGAGGTACCATGGCGCGCTGACCATTCCATAGTTCGGAACCGTCACGAGCGGACTGGCCTGTGCACTGCGAGCCTGCGACTGCGAGATGAATCCCTGCTGAGCCATCAGCGCGAGCACTGTATTGCGCCGTTGTTTCACGCGAGCTGGATACTTCGCCGGCTCGTAGATCTCGGGACCTTTCGGCATCGACGCCAGGGTCGCTGCTTCAGCGACCGTGAGCTTCGACGCCGATTTTCCGAAATAGTGCCTCGAAGCCGCTTCGATCCCGTACCATCCGTGCGCGAATCCAATCTGGTTCACGTACGCCTCGAGGATCTGCTCCTTCGAGTAGTGCTTCTCCATCTCGATCGCTGCCGCCTGCTCGCGAAGTTTTCTCGTTGGACTTGGATCGCGGCGATCGATGATGTCGGGGTGCATGTTGCCGACCAGCTGCTGCGTAATGGTGCTGGCTCCTCTCCTGTCGCCGAGGATGTTGTCCTTGATTGTGCCGGCAATGCCTACGAGATCGACCCCGTTGTGCTGGTAAAAACGCTGGTCTTCGACAGCGACGAACGCCTGGGTCACGTATTTCGGCAGGGTTCGAATCGATACGCTCGTGCGAATCTGCGTCCCGATTTCGCCCATGAGGGAACCGTCTCGCGCAAAAATCTCGGAGCTTTGCGGCTGCGCTACGATCTGCCAGGCTTCACCAGTGCGGCGTGACTGCGCGCTCGACAGTCCAGGCAGGACAATCAGTGCGGCGACCGCGATTCGCGTCGCCCGTTGCCCGCGCAGATAGCGCATGGCAACTTCAGTGTAATGCATCAGTCCGTGCACCTGGCAATCGTTCAGTTCAAGCCTCGAAAAGGCGACTACAAGAAGAATCTCGCCAGACTCGGCGGGATTTTCGCTCAGCTCGATGCTTTAACACCGAGACCTGACGTCGCGTTCCTTCCCGAGGCGGCAATGAGCGGATACTTCCTCGAGGGCGGTGTTCGCGATCAGGCAGTGACGGCCGGAACGCTCGTCCGTGATCTCGATGCGCAGTATCGCGCAGCAGTTCCATCTCTCGAGCCGATGGATGTCGGGCTCGGGTTCTACGAGATCTGGAACAACTCAATCTATAATAGTGCTCTCTACGTAACGCTGGGAGGCGAAGAGCCGATAGTCCGTCACGTTCACAGAAAGGTTTTTCTGCCGACTTACGGATTGTTCGACGAAGAGCGGTTCGTCGATCGCGGATTCGAGATTCGTGCGTTCGACACAAGCTGGGGCCGAGCTGCCATGCTCGTGTGCGAGGATGCGTGGCACAGCTTGTCGGGAACTATTGCAGCGCTCGACGGAGCGCAGGTGATCTTCATTCCATCCGCATCACCGGCGCGCGGCCTGCAGCCGCGAAGCGACGATGTCACAG
>DASROK010000132.1:0-5920 GCA_035646915.1 Gemmatimonadaceae bacterium | reverse complement strand
CGGTCTCGACCGCGTTCAGGCGATGACACTCATGGGCGGCAGTCTCGTCGAGAGTAATGACGAAATCGAACACCTCACTGCGGACGTCTTCAATCGACCTGGAGGGTTTATGACTCAGATCGATGCCGATCTCTTTCATGACCTCTATACAGAGAGGATGCGGCATTTGGCCCGTAACACCTGCGCTTATAGCCTCGAAATTCGAGGCGTCAATGAGACGCAGCAAGGCTTCCGCCATGGGGCTATGGAGAGTATTGGTGGCACACAAAAAAAGAATGCGTCGCTTCAAAATTCAGCCTCGTGTTCGGTTTGAGCCTCGTATCCGGTTGGAGTCGCGAGCTTAGCACAAGAAGGACGAAGTATGGCGACCGCAGATGTTAATTCTTCGAGGGATGACCGCGGCCCGTTCGTATGAGGAAGATAGAGCCTTCATGCTTCTGAATTCAGTTCGCCGGATTCCCCGACGCGTTGGTATCTTACGTTAAGCGGATCGAGAGTTTTATGCAGGGCCCAATAACACATCCACCATCCCGCCGCGTTCGCGTCGTGCTCTCCACGACAGCATTGCTGTCGTTCACGCCGGTATCGAATGCTGCCGCCCTTGTTCTGGCGGAACTTGGTGTCGGGATCTTTTTTGTTGCGGGCGTTTCGCGGGCATTAATCGGCGATTTTTCGCCATGGTTTGTGCTCGTGGCGTGCGCTCTCAGCATGGTCGTCCGCGCGATCGACATAGAGAGCTGGGCATTCTTCGTGCCCGGCGGGTTGGTAGCCCGAACGGAGCGGGCCTTCGGTCCCCGCGCGGGCAGCATCGCGATGGCGGTAATGCTGATAGAACGGCTCTTGCTGGTCGCGCTGTCAGCGGTGCTGTGTGTCCAGTATGCCCTCAGCTTTGCCTCAGGATGGATGGCTCAATGGACGGTGACCTCGCGCCTGACGCTGCAGGAACTCGTGCTGACCGGCGCGATTGTCCTGATCGGCGTTCTCTGGACCCGCTCCCGGCTGCGCCTTCAAATCCCGAATCGCGTTGTGATCCGCGGAATCTGGGCCGGCGTTCTGGTGCTGCTGGCGTTGATGATTTTCGGAATCGTCACGGTGATTCGACGAGATCCGGTCGCTCTGTCGGCTGTCCTGGTGCCGCCATGGAGAGATACGCCCGAGGCTTCTCTCCTGGCTCACGCAATCCAGTTCCTGGCCGGGCTCGCATTGGTAATGCCGATTTTTGGTGGTGGTGGAGTACTGGGCCGCGCGGCACGCGAGTTCGCGCCGCCGCGGATACAATCCGTCCGCCGCACCGCATTTCTCGTTGCGCTGATTGTGTTCATCGTTGCCGTGCTTTCTTCCTTTCTCTTCGTGGGACTGATTCCGCGTGAGGATTCGGGGCCCTGGACCGCAACGCCACTGTCCGCAATTGCGCAATATGTCTCGCTGCCCGCGTGGATGACAGGACTCCTGACGGTCCTTGTTCTGGGCACTTCGTTTTTCCTGCTTGTTCCTGCCGCCAAAGCCTCGCTGGACGACGCGGAGCAATTGCTGCGGCGCCTTTCGATGGAAGGAATGCTGCCCGGCAACATGATGAACTCCGCCAATGTTGCTGCCGCGGCGACCGTACTGATTATTTTCGGCAGCGGCGCTCAGATCACCTGGCTCAGCCGAGCTTACGGTATCTCTGTCGCGGTGGCGCTTCTTCTGCGCATCGGCGTGAACGCCCATCTCCGGCGAGCTTTGCGGGAACCGCGGCCGTTCCGGGTGCCTGTTTTCCTCCAGAGTGTTGTCGCGAGCGCTGTGAGCATCAGTGCACTTGCCCTGATCGCTTCCGGCGACGGCCCGTCGCTTATCGGACTCGGGTCGGTATGTGTCCTCGGGGTTGTGCTTGCCGCAGCTCGTGGAAATACATCACGGGTCGCGATGGAGGAGGATCCATTCGAGCTTTCAACGTCACTCGACGTCTCACTCGGACAGGTCGATGCACGCCCTGGTAATGTGCTGGTCGCGGTGCGGCATCCGGATTCCCTAAGCCACGTCGTCACCGCGATGCAGGCGGCGGGTGATCGTGACGTCGTCGCCGTGACGGTGCGCCTTCTCGGAATCGATGTCGATGACGATGCGGGCCACAGTACAACATCGACTCGAGACGAACGTTATCTCTTCTCGCAAGTCGTCGCCCTCACGGAACGCTACGCCAGGCCGATTCGACTGCTGATCGTGCCGGCACAGAACATCTTTGATGGCGTGGTGGCGGTGGCGCTCAGGCTGCACTCTTCGGAGATTTATGTCGCGGAATCCGACACGCTGTCGGCGAGCGATCAGGCACGACTGCTCGGTGAAGCCTGGGAGCGCGCAGAGAAGCCCGCGGATACCAAGCTTCGCCTTGTCATTTGTCATCGCAGCGGCAGAACCGACGCGTTTCATCTTGGAGCTCATCCGCCGGCTCTAATGCCCAGCGATCTCGATCTTATTCACCGCGTGTGGCTCGACGCCGTCAAGGCCGTCGGCCCTCACGTTCATCATCATGACGTTGTAAGAGCGGCTTTGAAACAAATGGAACAAAAACTTACCGGACCCGACCGCGACGCGACGCTCGATGCGATCCGGCAGATTGCCCGGCCCGCAGACGAGTTGGAGTCTGCTGTCCGGGCGGGCGACTACTCACGCCTTCGCGACCTGATGCGCAACCGGCATGCGAGCGATCTTGCTGATGCGCTCACCGACTTGAGCATCGACCAGCAGGTAATTGTCTTTCGCATTCTTCCAAGGAAGGATGCCGCCACTGTCTTTGAATACCTGTCGCTCGAACAGCAGGAGTCTCTGTTGAAAGCCATGGCGCACGAAGAAGTGGCTTCGCTCCTCAACAGCATGGCCCCGGACGACAGAACGATGTTCCTCGAGGAACTGCCCGCTTCAGTGACTCGTCAGTTGCTCGCCATGCTGACTCCGGCGGAGCGCGCCGTTGCATCAAAACTTCTCGGCTATCCCGAAGGCTCCATCGGGCGCTTGATGACGCCGCACTATGTGAGCGTTCGTGAACATTGGACCATTCGCGAGGTGCTCGATTACATCCGCACTCACGGTCAGGACAGCGAGACCTTGAACGTCATTTATGTCGTCGATGAACAGGGCGTGTTGGTCGATGACATTCGCAGTCGTGAGTTCCTTCTCGCGCCTCTGGAAAAGCGGGTAGGCGACCTTATGGATAGCCGGTTCATAGCCCTGAAAGCGACCGACGATCAGCAGACTGCCGTAGCAATCTTCCGCCAATATGACCGCACGGCCCTGCCGGTGACGGACTCCTCTGGCGCCCTGATCGGAATCGTCACGATCGACGATGTTCTCGATGTTGCGGAAGCGGCGGCAACGAAAGAGATTCAACGCATCGGAGGTTCGGAAGCTCTCGACGAACCCTACATGCAGATTGCTTTAGCACGTATGGTCCGCAAACGTGCAGGCTGGTTGACCGCGCTGTTTCTCGGAGAGACGCTGACCGCTGTCGCGATGGGGTACTTTGAAGGTGAGATCGAGAAGGCCGTCACGCTGGCTCTGTTCATTCCGCTGATCATCTCGAGCGGCGGCAACTCCGGTTCCCAGGCAGCAACGCTGGTCATTCGCGCTCTTGCCCTTGGAGAGATCACGCTGGCGGACTGGTGGCGAATTGTCCGTCGAGAAGTTTTTGCCGGCCTTGCGCTTGGCGGCATCCTCGGAGGCATCGGCTTTCTGCGCGTTTCGGTATGGGGCGCCTTCTTTGATACCTATGGCGAGCATTGGCTTCTAATGGCGATCACGGTTCTCTTCGCGCTCATCGGGGTAGTGCTATGGGGATCCCTCGTCGGCTCCATCCTGCCGCTCGGACTTCAGAAGCTCGGATTTGATCCGGCCACATCATCGGCGCCCTTCGTGGCCACGCTGGTCGATGTCACGGGGCTCATCATTTATTTCTCGGTCGCGCTGGTCGTTCTCCGGGGAACTCTGTTGTAACTGTAAGTCTTTAAAGAACCCTACACGAATTGTGTAGCCTGAAATACGCACTCCGCCGGATGGGGTAATCGCATATCCCATCACTAACCTCACAATGTAACAAGGTGCAGTGTCGATTCATCCGCGATCTTCAGAATCCGTGTGTCTCGACCTGCCCAACACAGGAGAAAAGGAAATGGGACGCATTTTCAAAAGCCTGCTTCCGTCGGTGGTTTTGTTGGTTCCGGCTGGTTATCTGGCGGCACAGTCACAACCCTCGACTCCGGGTGCGTCCATGGTGACGAAGTCATCCATGGCTATCGGGTACACGGTGGACGATGGAGAAACAAAGGTCGATTTGAAGCCGACCTCCGTGATGCCCAACGCAAAAGGTGAAGCGAAGGTCGAAGCGAGAAAAGATCTCACGCTCATCGAGGCGAAGGTTGAAAAACTGGATGCAGCCGGGAAAGTCGGTACCCAGTTCCTAACGTACGTTCTTTGGGCCGTATCGCCGGATGGCCGCACGCGCAATCTTGGTGAATTCCTGCTCAACGAGGACGGCAACGGTGAATTGAAGGTGACGACGCAGCTGCAGACATTCTCCCTGATCGTTACCTCGGAGCCCTACTATTCGGTCCGGCAACCGAGCGAAATTATTGTGCTCGAGAACCAGCCGAAGAAGGACACAAAAGGGAAGCTGTTCGCCATCGACAAATACAGTCTGATGAAGCGCAGCAATTACGAAAAGATCGGAAACCCGCTCGCCCTGACGCTCGATACGAAGAGTACGCCTCTGCAAATGTATGAGGCCCGGAATGCAGTGGACATTGCGCAGTCGAAAGGCGCTGATAAGTACGCGGGTGAACTCTACAGCAGGGCGGAAGGAAGCCTGAAGATGGCGGAAGACCTGCTGCAGAAAAAAGCAGACAAGAACGAGATCATCTCAGCGGCTCGGCAGACGGTCCAGTTTTCGGAAGACGCCCGAGCACAGGCCATCGAAAAGCAGGATCAGGAGCGGATAGCCAACGAGCAAGCGGCTGCAGCAGCGAAAGCAAGCGCAGAGGCGAAGGCCGCCGCTGAAGCGAAAGCCGCAGCAGACGCGGCAGCCGCAAAGCGGCTGGCTGACCAGGAAGCGCAGCGTCAGGCCGAACTGGCCGCAGCAAATGAAGCAGCGCTGAGAGCAAAGGCTAAGGCCGATTCAGATGCCGCGGCTGCACAGGCCAACGCCTTGTCGGCGCGCGAAGCAGCGGCCAAGGCCGAAACCGACCGCGTCCGCGCAGCAGCAGAGAAGGCGCGCGCGGATCTGCTCCAGCAGCTCAATCGCGTACTCGAGACGAAAGACACTCCTCGAGGTCTCGTCGTCAACATGGCGGAGACCCTCTTCGACACCGGCAAGTTTGACCTGAGGCCAGAAGCGCGCGAAAAGCTTGCCAGGCTCTCAGGCATTCTCGCTACTCATCCTGAACTTCACCTCGATGTCGAGGGGCACACCGACAATACCGGCGGCCTGCAGGTGAATCAAAAGTTGTCGGATCAGCGTGCCGACGCTGTTGCAAAGTATCTGGTCGCCCAGGGTGTCTCGGAGAAAACCATAAACTCGGCGGGGCTTGCAGATGGCCATCCCATAGCCGACAACAGCACTGCGGAAGGGCGACAGAAGAACCGCCGGGTTGAGATCATTGTCTCCGGAGCAGGAATCGGCACGGCGGTGGCGAAATAGGCGGGGTACGATGAAGGAATTTTGAAAATGGAGATCCGCCAACTCAAATCCGAAATTGCAAAATCTCAAATTGGATTGGTGGTGGGCTGCTGATTCCTGAGCCCTTCGGGGTGAGGATGCGTCACCATCAATCCGATTTGAGTTTCTGCAATTTCGGATTTGAGTTGGCGGATTTCCATTTCAAAAATTCTCCCTCCCGCTTCTGTCTTTTACTTGTCTGACTGTCTGAATCCTAACCACTCCGGAAAACAC
>DASROK010000131.1:0-2862 GCA_035646915.1 Gemmatimonadaceae bacterium | reverse complement strand
GACTACGCCGGGTTTGCTCGCGGTATCTGCTGTGGCCCGCTGATATGGCGTGCGTCCATCGCTTTCATTTTTTCGCGGAGCTCGGCAAGCTCGCGATCCCAGCGATCCATTACCGGCACAGTGGGCTCCGCCTTCGCCGGTTGAGCGGGTTTTAATTGCTGCCGCACGACAATTCGATTGTCGCTCCACAACCATATACTGAGCGCAACGAGAGCGGCCGCTGCTCCGCCGGTTGCGACGCCCTTCAATACCGTGGCTTCGCCGGCGACGACAGGAGCCAGAATCGAGGTGGCTACGAAGATTGCTCCCCAGAACTCGAGCATCGGCCGAGCGAATCTGTGTCGTCGAAGTATTGTCGCGAGCGCGATCGATGCGAGAATTCCGTAGCCGAGCTGACCGATCGCAGTTGCCGTCTCAGCAAGGTTTCGTGCTGAATGTGCCGCATTGAATCCTTCAACTACGCCGATGTATCCCGCGAGTACGAGGATCGAAGTCAGGAGTGCCAGCCGCAAGTCCGCCCAGGGAAGCCTTCCCATATTCTCATCTACGAGCCGGTACCGGCTGAGTTTCGGACGTATCTTGACAGGGCTCAATGATGTGTTGAATTTTCAGCACACCTCCCATCCCTTTATGCGACTGCCTGTTCTTCTGATTTCGGCGATCATCCCGGTATTCGCCGCAAGTGCTCAGCAAACCGCTCCGTCGGTAAAGATCGTCAACGGTCTATGGTTCGACGGCGCCAGGTTCACACCGCGCACGGTGTACATGTCGCACGGATTCTTTACATCCAAACCAGCTCGCGAGCCCGACTCGGTTATCGACGCGCACGGCGGTTACGTCGTGCCGCCCTTCGCCGAAGCGCATAATCACAACATCGACGCGAATTCACCCGCCGCTGCAAAGACGCTCGTCGCGAAGTACATGAAGGACGGCGTCTTCTACGGGCAGAATCCATCCAACGTTCTTCGCGCACGCACCGGCCTCGCAGGATACATCAATGTCCCGCAGGGACTCGATGCAACCTTTTCGAATGCAGGTCTCACCGGACCCGGCGGTCATCCCATCGGACTGTTCCTTCGCAACCTGGGCCGAGGCGTGATGCTCGCCACCGATTCGAACACGACAGAGGGATTTGTCTGGACCATTCGCGATCGCGCTGACCTCGACCGGAAATGGCCGCTCGTTCTCGCCAGCAAACATGACTTCATCAAAGTCCTGATGCTTTACTCCGATCAGTACGAGAAGCGATTGCACGATACGACGTATTTCAACTGGCGCGGCATCGATCCAAAGCTCGTTGTCGAGATCGCAAAGCGCGCACACGCGAGAGGATTGCGCGTGATGGCGCATGTCGAGACAGCTGCAGATTTCCGAAATGCACTCGCCGCGCGAGTAGATGAAATCGGGCATACGCCTGGTTTCCGCGGAAACGAGAAGACGCAGCTGCCCGACCTCACTCCATATGAGCTCACCGATGCAGACGCGGAGTGGGCCGCGCGACAAGGTGCGTACGTCGTGACTACACTCGGTGGAATCGTTGGAGTTCCGGACACTGCGCTCCGCCGGAGAGCGGACAGTCTCTTCGCGCGAAATCTTCGAGTGATGAAAAAACATCACGTGAAGGTGATCGTGGGCAGCGATTCGTATCGCACCACTTCATTGCCCGAGGCGCTCTATCTCTCGACACTTGGCGTTTATACTAACGCGGAGCTCTTGCGGCTTTGGACTGAAGATACTCCGCGCGCGATTTTTCCAAATCGTAAGATCGGCCACCTCGCCCCGGGGTACGAATCGAGCTTCCTCGTGCTCGACAAGAATCCGTTGAGTGATTTCGCAAACGTGCAGACAATTCGGCTACGGGTGAAACAAGGCTTCACCATCCAGTAACGGTTGCCGACGCGAGCACCATAGGCACAGCTAGTGCAACTGTGCACCCGCCGTGAGACCCTCACTAAGACAACTGATTCTCGCGCTCGTGTTCTTCGGAATCGTCGGACTCGAGATCGAGCTCGCACTCCTGCGCCATGCAGAATCATTCTCGCAGCTCATTCCGCATTTCTGTCTCATAATCGGATTGATCGCAACCGCGCTCGTCTATTTTCGCCCGCGGCGTGGGATGCTCAAAGCGTTTCAAGCGTTGATGGTTCTCTATCTCCTGATCGGTCTGCTTGGCGTATACCTGCACTACCGTGGAAACGTCGAGTTCGCCCTCGAGCGCTACCCCACATTGAGCGGATTGAAGCTGATGTGGAAGGCACTCCGTGGCGCAACTCCTGCGCTTGCACCGGGTGCACTGGCACAACTTGGATTGCTTGGATTGGTGTACACATACCGTCACCCCGCTCTCAATGGATCCAGCGCGGTCGACACCTAATCACGGGAGAAATGTTATGAGGAGATTCAAGGGAGCATCGATCACGCTCACGATTTCCGCGCTCGTAATTGGCGGATGCACGGTCTCGAAGGAGAAAGCGGACACTGCAGCAGCAGTGGATACGACGGCGGCGGTCGCGCCAGCCGCGCCCGCGCCTGTGACACCAACTCCGGCACCCGCGCCAGCACCAGCGCCGGGAGCTAAATCAACAACTGGATCGACTTCCTCGACGATGAGCGACACAGCGTCGGGCATCAAGAAGATCGATCTCAACACCGCGACCGACGCTGAAATTCTTGCAATTCCCGGAATGGGTCCGCGAATGCTTCGCGAATTCAAGGAGTACCGGCCGTACAAGTCGATGGATCAATTCCGCCGCGAGATTGGCAAGTACGTTGACAAGGCGGAAGTCGCGCGATTCGAAAAATACGTTTATATCAAGTAAAAAACAGCCATCAGCCGTCAGCCATCAGCCATCAGCCATCAGC
>DASROK010000130.1:0-2452 GCA_035646915.1 Gemmatimonadaceae bacterium | reverse complement strand
AAAGCTTGGAATTACGGCTGTCGAAGCGCAGGCGAGATTCGGATTCCTTCTCGAGGCGCTCGCTTCGGGCGCGCCGCCGCATGGTGGGATTGCATTTGGCTTCGATCGAATCGCCATGCTGCTTGCAGGCGCTCAGTCGCTCCGTGACGTGATTGCATTTCCCAAGACGACTGCTGCGCGCGCGCTGTTCGAGGGCGCGCCTACGCCGGTGAAATCTGGAGACCTGTCGGACCTGCATCTGGAGCTGCGTTCTGCCACAAACAACTGAAGAACCGATTGTCCAGCGTCTCTCTACCGAGGGCGCAGACATGCTGACGCTTGCGGGCGTCAACGACGAAAATCTCATCGAGCTGTCGAAGCAGACCGGCGCCAAGATCGCGCTGCGCGGTGACACGCTCACGATCAGCGGAAGTCAGGAATCGGTGAATCGCGCCGCGCCGATTGCGCGCCGGATGATCGACACTGCGAAGCAGCAGATGGAGCTCACCGCGGACGACGTTCTCAGGATGAGCATCGATACGCGCGGCGATGGCGGCGGTGTCGAGGATCTTCAGCGAATTGCACTTCCAGGAATTCGCAAGGTCATTCAGCCAAAGACGAGCGGTCAGGCTGAGTATCTGAAGCTCATTGCGGAAAACGACATCGTTGTCGGAATTGGACCGGCAGGTACCGGCAAGACTTATCTCGCTGTTGCGGCGGCTGTCGATGCGCTGTCGAAGAAACGCGTCCGCAGAATCGTGCTCGCAAGACCCGCCGTTGAAGCAGGAGAAAGTCTTGGATTTCTTCCCGGAGATCTTCAGGCGAAAGTGGATCCGTATCTCCGTCCGCTGTACGACGCACTCGAGGACATGATGCCGCAGGAGCGCGTTCAGAAATCACTCGAGACGCGAACGATCGAGATTGCGCCGCTTGCGTACATGCGCGGTCGTACACTTTCGGATGCGTTCGTGATTCTCGACGAGGCGCAGAATGCCACAAATGCGCAGATGAAAATGTTCCTGACGCGTCTGGGTGTTAACTCCAAGACGGTGATTACAGGCGACAAGACGCAGATCGATCTTCCGAAGCGCGAGGAATCGGGGCTGGTGCAGATCGAGCGGATTCTTCCCGGCATCGACGGAATCGGCTTTCAGTATCTCAACGATTCCGACGTGGTGCGTCACCGGCTCGTGCGCGAGATCATCAAGGCGTACGCCGAAGACGCGGGCAACTAACCCCGGTGAAAAAGGGCGGCGTCGTGACTCAGGTGTCGTCGACGGTGCGTCGCCCCGGTATCAGCCAGGCGAGAGTGAAACAGCTCGTTGAAGCAACTTTGCGGGGAGAGCGCATCCAGAACGCGCTCATCTCGGTTGCATTTGTCGGTCGCGCTGCGATATCGAAGCTGAACCGGAACTATCTGCGGCACCAAGGCTCAACCGACGTCATCTCTTTCGGGATGGGGCGAGCTGCCCCCGGAATGCCCGCTGTCGGCGACATCTACATCTGCCCCGACGTCGCGCGGATGAACGCAAAGCGAAATCGCATTGCTGTAAGTGAAGAGCTTGCGCGTCTTGTCGTTCACGGAACGCTGCATGTTGCTGGGCACGATCATCCCGACGACGAAAGCCGCACCAGGTCCCCCATGTGGAAGCGGCAGGAGCGAATACTTGCCAGTCGCGACTGATAAGCTGCTTGGGGATTTCCAGCGCGGCAGCACGGCGGCGCTCGCGCGCGCGGTGAGCATCGTAGAGAACCAGCGACCCGGCATCGACGAGATACTCGGCAGCCTGCACTCGAAGCAGGGGCATGCAAGACGAATCGGCATCACTGGTCCGCCCGGAGCGGGGAAAAGCACAATCACTGCGCTGCTCACGAGCGAATTCAGGAATGCGGGACTGAGCGTAGGCATTGTCGCCGTCGATCCAACCTCTCCGTTCACTGGCGGCGCATTGCTTGGTGATCGCGTGCGGATGGAAAGTGTCGCGCTCGACCCTGAAGTGTTCATCAGATCGATGGCAACACGCGGATCACTTGGCGGACTTGCGGCGTCGACGCGCGAGGTATCAGACGTTCTGGATGGTTTTGGTTTCGACCGAATCATCATCGAGACGGTCGGAGTTGGACAGTCCGAGCTCGACGTCGCGCGAACGGCGGACACCACAGTTGTAGTGCTTGTCCCCGAATCCGGAGATTCGATTCAGACCCTGAAGGCAGGCGTGATGGAGATTGCCGACATCTTCGTCATCAACAAGTCGGACCGGCCGGGCGCGGACAGACTTCGCAATGACGTCGAGCTGATGCTTGGCCTGCGAAGGGGAACCAGCTACTCGAACATGCCGGCGCATCATGGCGTCGATCTCAAGCGGATGCGAAACCCTGCGCGCGCAGCGCGTGAAGACGCACAATCGAACGACGGCGCGAAGTGGACTCCGCCCGTTCTGCGCGCTGTTGCCGCCAAGGGCGAGGGTATTGC
>DASROK010000129.1:0-4467 GCA_035646915.1 Gemmatimonadaceae bacterium | reverse complement strand
GAAGGCGAAGCGATGGTGATGGATTTTGGAATCGCGAAAGCGGTGAGTGCAGCAGGAAGCGAGACACTCACGCAAACCGGCATGATGGTCGGAACTCCCGCGTATGTGAGTCCCGAGCAGGCGGCGGGTGAAACGAATCTCGACGGCAAGAGCGATCAGTACAGTCTCGCGTGCGTCGTGTATGAGATGATTACCGGAGAGCGCCCATTCAGTGGCGCAACTCCGCAGGCGATCATGGCAAAACGTTTCTCCGAGACACCAAAACCGCTGCGGGCGATTCGAAATACAGTTCCCGAGAGTGTGGAGAAGGCTGTGGGACGGGCGATGTCGACCGATGCCGGCAGCCGTTATTCCACCACCGCACAATTCGGCCAGGCTCTCGCATCCGGAAGCATGGTAACACCGACGAGCACTGCGACGCTTCCGGTTTCGCCTACATCGGCAGCAAAGTCCGTTGCGGTTCTTCCGTTCGCTAATCAAAGCGCCGATCCGGAGAACGAGTATCTCACCGACGGAATCGCCGACGAGATAATAAGTGCGCTGACCAAGATTCAGTCGCTGCGCGTTGCGTCACGGACGTCCGCGTTTGCGTTCAAGGGAAAGAACGAAGACATCAGCGAGATTGGACACAAGCTCAAAGTCTCCACTGTTCTCGAGGGCAGCGTACGGCGGCACGGCAACAAGCTTCGTGTAACAGCACAGCTCGTGAATGTCGCCGACGGATCGAATCTCTGGTCGGAGCGATACGACAGAGAGATAGAGGACATTTTCGAGATTCAGGACGACATCTCGCAGTCGATCGTAAAAGCCCTGCGTGTAATTCTAAGCGAAGGTGAGAAGAAGCAGATCGAAAAGGCACGTGTCGTCGACGTAAAAGCGTACGATTACTACCTGCGGGGAAGGCAGTATCTGCAGCATTTCCGGCGTAAAAGCCTCGAGTTTGCACGCCAGATGTTCAATCGCGCGATCGAAATCGATCCTGATTATGCGCGAGCGTATGCCGGAGTCGCCGATGCGTCGTCGCTCCTGTACAAATACTTCGATGCGCGTGACGCGAATCTGAGACAGGCAGACTCGGCGAGCCGGAAAGCAATCGACCTCGAGCCGGAAATTGCGGAGGTGCACGTCGCGCGCGCGGTTGCTATGCTGATGGCAAGAAAATTCGACGAAGCGACGGCTGAGTTCGATCAGGCGTTAAAGCTCGACCCGAAGAATTTCGAGGCATCTTACTGGTACGGCCGCATGCATCTCACGGAGGGCGAGTTTGACGATGCCGTCAAACTGTTCGAGCGCGCGGCGCTGATCCGCCCCGATGATTACCAGATTCCGGGTTTTCTCGCACAGGCACTCAGCCCGCTTGGCAGGAAAGATGAAGCGGAGGCTCAGTTTCGGCGGCAGGCACGTCTCGTCGACGAGCACCTGGAGCTCAATCCCGATGATCCACGCGCGTGCGTTCTGGGAGCGATCGCGCATGCCGTGCTCAAGGACGAAGAGAGATCGGTGGCATTTGCGGAACGCGCGATCGCTGCCGATCCCGACGACCCGATGCTCCTTTATAACGTTGCCTGTAACTACGCGCAGCTCGGCAGACTCGACGAGGCGATCTCCACGCTGGAACAGGCGGTCGATCGAGGCTACGGCGACAAGTCGTGGATGCAGCACGACAGCGATCTCGAGCCACTCCGTACGAACGCGCGCTACAAGGCATTAGCCGAGAGAATGTAAGTGCAAGTCGCACCTGTGCTCGACCGCCTTCGCGGCGCATTGTCGCAGTCGTATTCCATCGACCGTGAGCTTGGAAAGGGCGGTATGGCTACGGTTTATCTCGCCCAGGACGCGAAGCACGACCGGCTCGTTGCACTGAAGGTGCTGCATCCTGATCTCGCGGCGTCGCTTGGCCCCGAGAGATTCCTGAGAGAGATCAAGCTCGCTGCAAAACTGAATCATCCGCACATCCTCGGGCTGCACGATTCCGGAGAAGCCGAAGGGTTTCTCTACTATGTGATGCCTTACATCGAAGGCGAATCACTGCGCGAGCGTCTCGATCGCGTGCAGCAGTTCAGCGTCGACGAAGCAGTACATCACGGGCGCGGTATCGCGTCAGCGCTCGACTACGCGCACCGCCAGGGAATTGTGCATCGCGACATCAAGCCTGAAAACGTGATGCTGTATGAAGGCGAAGCGATGGTGATGGATTTCGGAATCGCCAAAGCATTGAGCCAGGCAGGTCCGGAAACGCTGACTCAAACCGGGATGATGGTTGGCACTCCGGCTTATGTCAGTCCGGAACAGGCAGCGGGTGAAACCAATCTCGACGGGAAAAGCGATCAATACAGCCTTGCGTGCGTGCTGTACGAAATGCTGAGCGGCGAACGTCCGTTCAGCGGGGCAACTCCGCAGGCAGTGATGGCGAAGCGCTTTTCTGAAATGCCGAAACCGCTTCGCACTATCAGAAGCTCGATTCCGGAAACCGTCGAGAAGGCGATTACGAAA
Organism: Gemmatimonadaceae bacterium; assembly: GCA_035646915.1. Taxonomy (GTDB): domain Bacteria; phylum Gemmatimonadota; class Gemmatimonadetes; order Gemmatimonadales; family Gemmatimonadaceae; genus UBA4720. The sequence continues at coordinate 1,974 of DASROK010000129.1, read as the reverse complement.
GCGATGGCCATCGATGCGTCAGGCCGATATTCGACTTCCGCGCAGTTCGGTCAGGCACTCGCATCGGGAAGCATGTCGACCCCAACCGACACCTCATCGCTTCCGCAAACGGTCGTGTCAGCAGCAAAGTCAGTGGCAGTGCTCCCGTTTACGAACATGAGCGCGGATGCAGACAATGAATACTTCACCGATGGAATGGCGGAAGAGATCATCAACGCGCTGAACAAGGTTCAGTCACTTCGTGTTGCAGCCCGCACTTCGTCATTCGCGTTCAAGGGAAAGAACGAAGACGTCAGCGAGATCGGCAAAAAGCTGAAGGTATCGACGGTTCTGGAGGGCAGTGTACGCAAAATGGGAAACCGGCTGCGGATCACTGCGCAGCTCGTGAACGTTGCAGACGGATATCATTTGTGGTCAGAGCGCTACGATCGCGAGATGGAAGATGTGTTCGCAATTCAGGACGATATCTCACAGGCTATCGTGAAAGCCCTCAAGGTCATTCTGACGGAGGGCGAGAAGAAGCAGATCGTAAAAGCACGCGTCGAGAACGTTCAGGCATACGACTACTATCTGCGCGGCCGTCAATACTACTTCATCCACCGCAAGAGTCTCGAGTACGCCCGGCAGATGTTCAACCGCGCAGTGGAGGCAGATCCTGAATACGCGCGCGCTTACGCGGGAATAGCGGACACATGCTCGCTTCTCTACATGTATTACGATGCGCGCGAGTTCAACCTCAAACAGTCCGACTACGCAAGCGCGAAAGCACTGGAGCTGGAGCCCGATCTTGCAGAGGCGCACGTTGCCAGAGGACTTGCTGTCTCACTGAGCAAGAAATTCCAGGAAGCGGAGTCGGAGTTCGAGAAGGCTATGAAGCTCGATCCAAAACTCTTCGAGGCTCCGTACTGGTACGGACGGGCTCTCGAGGCAGAAGGTCGCTTTCCGGAAGCCGTGAGAATGTATGAGAGAGCGCAGCTTCTGAGGCCCGAGGATTATCAGGCGCCGAGTTTTCTGGCGCAGGCGTATCGTGCACTTGGGATGAACGAGGAGAGCAACGCGGCAGACCGTCGGGCCATCAAGCTGATGCTCGAGAGACTCGAGCTCAATCCATCAGATGCGCGAGCGGCAAATCTGCTCGCAGCGACTTATGCGACTATGGGCGAGAACGAAAAAGCGGTCGACTATGCTGACCGGTCGCTGGCGATAGATCCAGACGATGCGATGCTGCTTTACAATGTGTGCTGCACTTACACGCTGCTGGGAAGAAACGACGAGGCCATCGGCTGCCTGGAGCGCGCGGTCGATAAGGGTTTTGGCCATCGAGAGTGGATCGATCATGATCCGGATCTGAATCCGCTGAGAGAAAGCCCGAGATTCCAGTCGATCATGCGAGGCATGTGATGTCAGCGCTTCCACTCGATAAACTGCGTGATGCCCTTTCCGGATCGTATTCGATCGACCGCGAGTTGGGTCGAGGTGGAATGGCGACCGTCTATCTGGCGCAGGATGCGAAGCACGAGCGGCTGGTCGCGCTCAAAGTGCTGCATCCCGATCTCGCAGCGTCACTCGGTCCGGACCGGTTCTTAAGAGAGATCAAGCTGGTCGCACGGCTGAATCATCCTCACATTCTCGCGCTTCACGACTCAGGAAGTGCCGACAGCTTTCTTTATTACGTGATGCCCTATGTAGAGGGCGAGTCACTTCGAGAGAGGCTGGACCGGGAGCAGAGTCTGCCTGTTGAAGAAGCTGTCCATCACGGGAGAGCGATCGCATCGGCGCTCGACTACGCACATCGCCAGGGAATAGTTCACCGGGACATCAAGCCCGAGAACGTGATGCTCTACGAGGGCGAAGCGATGGTGATGGACTTCGGAATTGCGAAAGCCGTGAGCTCCGCGGCCAGCGAGACGCTCACTCAAACGGGCATGATGGTCGGAACGCCAGCTTATGTGAGTCCTGAGCAGGCGTCAGGCG
>DASROK010000128.1:0-2857 GCA_035646915.1 Gemmatimonadaceae bacterium | reverse complement strand
AGCTCGTTCCCCCTCGAGCTCGCGCGCCTCGTTCACGCTCGAACCGAAGGCAATCCGCTGTTCGTCGCCGATCTTGCGGATTACCTCAAATCGAAAGGCGTCATTCGAGAAGTCGACGGCAAGTGGACAATGGAAGGCTCGCTTCCCGATCTCGAGCGCGATCTTCCCGAGTCGATGCGAAGCATGGTGCAGCGGAAGATCGGGCAGCTCAGCGAGAGCGACAATCAGCTCCTCGTTGCAGCATCGGTTCAGGGATACAACTTCGATTCAGCCGTAATTGCCAAAGCTCTGGGCGAAGAACCCGCCGATGTGGAAGAACGCCTGGTAGAGCTCGAGCGCGTGTACACGTTCGTCCACCGCCGCGACGAGCACGAATTTCCTGACGGCACTCTCACAACGCGCTATCACTTCGTGCACGTTCTGTATCAGAACGTTCTGTACGCCTCCCTTTCAGTGTCTCGTCGCGTTCAGCTCAGCAGGGCGGTCGCTGAGACAATTCTCGAGATGCAGAAGGGATCGGCAGGGCCTTTCGCGGCAGAGCTTGGATTCCTCTTCGAGTCTGCACGCGATGCTGATCGAGCGAGCCATTATTTCAGTGTCGCAGCACGTGCCGCTGCAAAAGTCTTTGCGAACCAGGAAGCGTCGATGCTTGCGCGGCGAGGTCTTTCTCTTCTCGCGAAGGTGGAGGAAAGTGAGGATCGCAAGCGGCGCGAGCTCGCTCTTCAAAGCGTTGTCGGCACGAGTCTCGCTGCGACTCAGGGTTACGCAGCACCGGATGTTCTTGTCGCAATGGCGCGCGCAAGAGTGCTCGCCGAGGAGCTTGGCCTTCAGCCGGAGCTCGCTCCGATCATCTGGGGACTGTTCGCCTATTACCTGGTGTCGGGCGACATCCCGGAAGCGCGCGCCATCGCAGACCAGTACATACGATGGGCAAATCAGACCGACGATCCGCTGATGTACATCGGTGCCCACATCGCGAATGGAATTTCGCTGATGTATACGGGCGATGTGAAGAACGCCGTCCATCATCTCGAGAAAGCCGCATCACACTATGACCTCGAGAAGCGCCCTGTATATCACGCGATGTACAGGATGGATCCCGGAGTTTTCCTGCATAGCGAGCGGGCGCGCACACTGTGGATCATGGGAGACATGGACGGTGCGCTCGAGGCACGCGACAAAGCGCTCGAGCTTGGGAACGACAGTCCTGATCCACGAAGCGCTGCATTCGCGAATCTTTTCGCGGGAGTTCTGCATCAGCTGCGACGCGAGGTCGACAAATGCCTGGAGTACACGGCAAAGTCGATTGCGATCTGCGACGAACATGGAATCGCACAGGAAAGAGTGTGGGCAATGGCGGTGCACGGATGGGCTGTCGCGCTCAGCGGAAAGCCCGACGAAGGAATCAGGGAAATCGAGGCGAGCATCAACATTCAGCGCTCGAGACATGCGGAGCTCAACCTCACGTTCGCCCTGAGGCAGCTTGCAGAAGCGCTGAACTTTCGCGGGTCGTACATCGCCGGCCGCGATGCCGCGCGCGAAGGTCTCAAGATCTCAGAACGCCACGGCGAAGTTGCGTCGAAAGTAGAGCTTTATCGCATCATGGGAGAAAGCGCGCGCATGCTGGCCAAGACTGGGGAAGTCGAGGCCGCGACTCACACCCGCTCAGGTTCGACGCTCTCACCCGAAGCCTGTTTTCGCGCAGCAGTCGATCTCGCGCGCAAGCAAGGCGCAAAATCATTCGAGCTGAGATCGTCAGTGGCCCTCGCGCGTGAGCGCGTTGAACGCGGAGAAGAAGCCGACGCGATCGAAATCCTGAAGAAAATCCGCGGGCAATTCACTCAAGGATTTGATACGCCGGATCTTCGAGACGCCGACGATTTTCTGCGCTCAGTAGGAGTGAGTAAAAACCACCGCTAGAAAACCTTACCCCATCGAACCACGTCGGCCTCGACGCGGATCACAATGGCGCCGTTTGCATCCTTCTCGACTATGACATTGCCCGCCGAGCCATCCATCGTGCGCAGCTTGTCACCCATGAGCGAAGATCGGAACGACACTGATGCCATTCCGCGCGGAGTGTTGTCCAGCACTTCGTGAACCAGCGGATAGGTTCCGACCTCGAGCGGCTTGCCGAGGTTGTTGCCGGAGAAGAGAACAATCAGGTCGCCGTCTCCACCGCTGGTTGCGACCCAGCAGCCGAATCCATGATAGCTCTGATCAGGTACGGTTCCGATGAAATCCGCCGGAACGTCACCGCGAATCTGGCCGATCGAGCTGTAACTGTTATCGAAGACCGACACCGAGCAGTTGTTCGACGCGGTGACAGTTGCGGAAAGGTGGTACGCGGGCGGCACATCCGGACTGGTTGCTTTTTCACAACCGGCGAATGCAAGCGTTGCTGCTGATACTGCAAGAGCTGAGAATCTCATCGACATCGACCAAAAGAGTGTGGAGGCTTGCTGGTACAAGGACGCAGAACCCGTCACGCGGTCACTGGACTAGCGCGGCGGGGCTGAGAAACATTCTTTTACCAAGCCCGTAAAACCTTAGTTCCGGGGTTGGCCAACAATTCAGGCCCATAACTCAAAAAAAGCAAGCTTCGAAACGCATCACATTTCTGTACGTAGAGACCTCATGCGCCCCTGGTTTCTCGAGAGTTTCAGGTCGTTCAACCCCGCTGCTTTCATAGAGTCGGCACGGGTGGGCGCCGACGCGCTCAGAACCAATCCAACGCGCACAGTTTTATCCACAACGGGAGTGATAATCGGAGTCGCAGCGCTCGTCGCAGCGTTCGCCATTACCGACGGAGTCGATGTGTGGTCGCGCCAGCTCATCATGCGCGAATCGAGCGTTC
>DASROK010000127.1:0-11804 GCA_035646915.1 Gemmatimonadaceae bacterium | reverse complement strand
CCGCAGGCCCCGGATACGCGACTCCATCTCGATCTCACCGGCCGTGATCCGGATCTCGGGTTGGCAGACATCGCTTACGAGAAGGGATCGGCATTTCTGCAGACGGTCGAGTCGGTGGTTGGACGAGAGAGACTCGACAAGTTCCTGAGGGGATACTTCGATCATTTCCAGTTCCAGCCCATGAGCTCGGACAGGATGGTTGCATACATGAAGCAGAATCTTCTCACGCCCGAGGAGGCCGAGAGGGTGAATGTCCAGGCGTGGATCTATGAGCCCGGATTTCCCGAGAATGCGCCGCCGATTTCGTCCGAGTTGTTCGCCGCAGTGGACAAACAGGTAGATGCCTGGAAGGGCGGAGCCGCTGCATCATCGCTCACAACTAACAACTGGTCCACGCAGGAGTGGCTGCATTTTCTTCGCGCACTCCCGGACACAATTCCAGCCGCAAGGCTGGACGACCTCGACAAGTCCTTCAGGCTTTCATCCAGCGGCAACAGTGAGATTCAGTTTGCCTGGTTCAAGATCGCAATTGCGAATCATTACGAGCCTGCGTTCGGCGCGCTCGAACATTTTCTCACATCGCAGGGACGGCGCAAGTTCGTAGCGCCGCTGTATGCAGACCTGGCGAAGACAGCATGGGGAAAGCCCATCGCTATGCGGATCTACGCTAAAGCCCGGCCTGGGTATCACTCGGTTTCAACCGCTGCGATCGATAAGACTCTTGGGTGGAAGTAACTGGAATGCTGAATACTGAATGCTGACTAAGTGCGCAGTTGGTCAGCATTCAGCATTCAGCATTCAGCATTCAGCATTCTACTTCAGCGACAGCGGCACCCCATCGAGTTTCTCGAGTGGCTTGACTCCCAGCATTGCGGCAAGCGTCGGTGCGATGTCCACCGTGCGAACAAAGTCATTGTACCTGTTCGCCGGAATTCCGGAGCCGTAAAAGATTATTGGAACGTTCGAGTCGTAATCGTACGGGCTTCCGTGAGAAGCAACGAGAAAATTGCCCCACAGGCTTCCGGGAGTCAGTGTCGCGACCATCTCGACATTCGTTCCCTGTGGAAACTGGTGTGACCAGCGGCGCGCAATCGGATCAGTCGCGCTGTCTTTTGCAAGATTCGAGAATCTGTCGAGCCGGGCAATTCCGGGAATTGTTTTCGCCGCTGTCTCGAACGTCTGAAGAATCGATTCAGCCGAAATCTTCGCCCGCTGAAACTTGGAGCGATCCAGCAAAACAATCTGCTGGTCTACATCGATCGCGGCAGTGTCCATCTTCGCATCGGCGAGCCGCTTGCGCGCTTCTGCGAGCGCGGGTTCAAGCGACGCACGCGTTGGATGCGGATTCACGTCAGCAGCTGCAAGCTCCGGAATCGGCGTGAATCCATGATCGGCCGAGAGGACTACGATGATCTTCGACTGATCGCGCAGCTTGAAGAGCGAATCCAGAAAGACTCCGATCGTGCGGTCGACGCGAAGGACCTGGTCATGCTCTTCCTTCGATGCAGGCCCGAGCCGGTGACTCACCGCATCATTCGCGGAAAGTGAAACAGCGAGAAGATCGGTAGTCGGACCACGTCCGAGATCGAGGGCACTCACGCCATCGAGTGCCATTGCGACAACCAGCTCATCCATGAACGGGGTCGCGCGCACAAGGCTCGCTGCCTGATCCGGATCTGAGGGCATGACATGCGGAAATACATAATCCTTTCCGCCGCCTTCGATGCTTACCGAATCGGGTTCCTTGTATGCGGAATCAGGCAGCAGCGGAGTCCAGGATTTTCCGGCATACGACTGCGGCATAAGCCGATCGTTGAATTTCCTGACCCACGCCGGCAGTGAATCCGCGTAGTACTTGCTGGTGGTGAATTCACCATCTCCGGGATACCAGTAGATCTGCTGCTTCGATTTGCCGATTGGCAGGATCGCGCCGCGATCCTTCGCAGATACAGAAAGCGCTCGCGATTTCGAATCGGCGGCCTTGATCCAGTCGAAGAGCTCCGTTCCCTGAAATCGCGACGGAGATGCGCCGAGTACTCCGGAAAATCCGAGCAGTGGGGCGTTCTGGTCGGCGACACCGATGCGGTTCGCCATAATGCCAGTAGACCGGGGAAAGCGGCCCGAGAGCAAACTCGCATGGCCAGGTGCCGTTTCAGTTATCCCGTGATCCTGGTGGGCGTTGGTGAACCAGGCGCCGCCCTTCGTCAAACGGGCGAGCCCGCCTGTGAGCTGTGGCCCGAAGCGGGTGAGGTAATCTTCACGGAACCCGTCGATAGTGATCATCACTACGAGGGTCGGATGTGGGGGCAGGGGGGTCTGGGCGGCCGCAGATTCGCCGCAAAATCCGAGCGCGGCAAGCAGGAAAAGGGCTTTAGGCATACGCCAATTTGAGGCGCGTACAACCAGCCAGCAACATATGGCGTTAAATGCGCGCCTACGCGATTATTAACCCTCTGTTCGCATTTTGGACCCCACAAGCTTGAGTCTTTCCAGGAGCTTTCCCTGATGGAGAGCCCATCTTCGGGCACCCTGCTGTCTCCCGCAACACGTGTCGTGCTGAAGGTCGTTGCGTATTACGCAGTGATCCTCACGCTCGGATGGTTTGCGCTGAGCCACATTCCTACAACGCCGGGAGTCGTTGGCTTTGGGGAGAATCCGCTCACCTCGGGGAACCCCAGCAAGAAAGACGTACTCAACGCCACAGTCGAGCTCGATGAGACCGGCAAGGCAGCCGCTGTTGCAGCAGCAATGACGGCAGCGATTCTTTTGTCACTGCCAGTGGCATGGATATATCAGCTGACCCGCGCCAAGAAAGGTTATCAGCAGTCGGTGGTTCAGCTGATGATCATGCTTCCCTTGGTGGTGGCTGGCGTCGTAATCCTCGTCAAGAGCAGTGTCGCGCTGGCATTCAGCCTCGGCGGAATTGTCGCGGCGGTTCGGTTTCGCAATTCTCTGGACGACAGCAAGGATGCGGTCTATGTGTTCCTTGCAACGGGTGTGGGCCTCGCCTCGGCGGTGGACATTCCTGTTGCGGCCGTTATTTCGCTATTGTTCAACACGACAATCCTGATATTGTGGTACAGTGATTTCGGCAATTCTCCCGTCGAGCTCGAGGGTGCGATTGCCAACAAGCGGCTGAAACGCGCGCGAGAGCTGGCACGTACAGGTACATTCGTCGCGCAGATCGACAACGAAGTTCTCAAGAACATGAATCGCGAGCAGCTGGAAGGCCTCGCCCAGCGGGCGCTGAAGCGCGCGCACGATGGAAACTCAAAATCGGCGGAGATTCCGGAAACGGTTCTTCGAATAAAAACTCGCGATGTCGCGGGCACACGACGCGGTATGGATCTCGTGCTGAGCGAGTTTGCTCGGGAATGGCGCACTGGTGCCATCTCGATCGATACAGAAGGTGTCAGCTCGATCGATTATCACATTCGGCCGAAAAAGGCCGTTCAGGGCGATGAGCTCCTCACGCTTGCCCGCACTGCGGGTGGGTCGGCGCTTGTCGAGGCTCAAATCAGGTAAGGGGGAAACAAAGATGAGCATGCTTCGAAAGCTGGTGATGATGCTGCTGATGTCAGTCGCTGTCTCATATCCGCTTGCAGCGAATGCGCAGGGCAAGGAAAAAGCTTCCGACAAGAAGCAGATGACGGAAGAGGAAAAGGCTGCGGCCGACATGGAGAAGGCGCTCAAGCGTGCGAAAGCATCCGAGGCTTTCTTCACCACGGTCACTCCACTGGAAGTCACGCTCACCACCAATATCAAACGCATTCGCAACGACAAGGGTGAGGAAGCTCCATGGAGAGGAGCAACTCTTTCCTATAAAGGGGCTGATGGAAAGGACGTGGTGCTTCCCATGCAAATCAAAACGCGCGGCATCTGGCGGAAGAAGAACTGCGATTTCCCCCCTCTGAGACTGAACTTCAAGGGCGAGCAGACCAAAGGCACGCTGCTCGACGGAATCAACAAGCCGAAGCTCGTCAACTATTGCAGGGACAATGACGACTACGAGCAGTATCTCATCCAGGAAGCGCAGCTCTATCGCGTCTATAACCTGCTGACGCCGGCGAGCCACAGGATGCGGCTGCTGACTGTCAACTACGTCGACAGCGCCAGCGGAAAGGTGCACGCCCACCGCACGGGAATTCTTCTCGAGGAGCCTGATGTGATGGCGGCGCGCAACGGCGGCCCCATCATGGACGATATGAAGGGCGCAATCGCCGAAGATCTCGACCCATTTCATGATGCGCTGGTAGGTCTCTTCAGCTATTTCATCGGCAACACGGACTTCTCGATCTATGCGCTGCATAACGTCGAGCTCGTGAACCAGCCCAGTGGCCAGGTACTGCCGGTGGCGTTCGATTTTGATTTTTCAGGGGTGATCAATACGTCTTATGCGACCGTGGATCCAAAGCTGCCGATCCAGAACGTCCGCTTCAGGCTGTTCCGCGGTTACTGCCAGAACACCGAGGATTATCAGAAGGCAATCGCGAAGTTCAATGAGCAGAAGCCTGCTATCTACGCGCTGTACTCGGATGAGATCGGGAAAATGCTCAAGCCGAAGGTCGTCGAATCCACGCTGAAGTACTTCGACGAGTTCTACAAGACGGTGAATGATCCGAAACGAGCCAAGAGGGAGATCGCCGAAGACTGCGTAAAGACGAATTGACCCGGCGTTACGAGATACGCTCAGCGCGGCATCTCGGAGAGCTCGCCGGTGCAAGGCTTCCGCTCGACGTGGAAGCCTCGGAACCGAAGCGATCTCAACATCGTGATCTCTTTTTGGACACTCCAGACGATGCCCTGCGAAAGCGGGACATCGTCTGTCGTCTGCGGCTGCGCTCCGACGACACCCGCACTCTGTCGCTGACCATCGGCGGCTCGAACGGTGCTCCTGCCCGATTCGATTCGCCCGTGTCGTCGGGCGATTTCGCTCGCGCAGTTGCCGAGCCGACTCCTGCCGGAAGAAGGCTGAGTGCGATAATCGATCCATCACTTCTGGTTGTGCGGATCGAGCTGGAGTTCGAGCGTCTCACTCGCGCCGTGGGAAGCGACTGGCTCGGGCGGCCTCGGATGGAGATTCATTACGACGGAATCGTCGCCAGAAAAAATCTCACCGCCGCAAGCTTCTTCCAGATCTGCATCCATCACCTGCGGGGAAGCGAGGAGTCACTGGGGGAGCTCGCACGCTCGTTGGAACAGACTCATCACCTGCGGACCACTAGCGAAGGCGCGAGAGACCGCGCCGAGCATCATCTGAGATGGAAGGGAGCGGGTGACAACGGAACAGCGCGTCACGAACAGCCAGGTTACATGCGCCGGCGGGGAATCGATCGTGGAGAGTTCCTCAATCCCGAGATAAGTCTGCTCTCATTTCAGTCTCGTGTGCTTGCTATTGCGGAAGATCCGCAAACGCCTCTGGGTGAACGGATAAAGTTTCTCGGCATAGTGAGCTCGAACCTCGACGAGTTCTTCATGATTCGCATGGCGGGCCTGCGACGGGCGGCGCGCGAGCAGTCTGAAGAGCAGAATGACGATGGGCTCACTCGTGGTGAGCAGCTGCGACTCATTCGAGAGACAGTTTCAGACATCACCCGACGCCAGTCAGCGTGCGCTGTCGAATGCCTGAAGCAGCTCGAGAAGTTCGGGATCAGCATTCTTTCGTGGAGTGACCTGAATGAATCACAGAAAATCGCGCTGCGTGCAGAGTGCAGGGAGCAGATTCATCCTTCGCTGACGCCAATGGCGATGACACTGAGTCCGGGTCATCCGCTTCCCCATCTTCCGCACCTCACGCTCGCACTGGCTGTCGTTCAGAGGAATCCGGATACGCGGCGGCTGCACCTTGCCGAGCTCGAGCTGCCGTCGGATTCTCCGCGATTCATGCCGGTGCCGGGACGCGAGGGCGCATTCGTCACGCTCGAGGAGACAGTCCGGTCCAACATCGACCTGGTTTATCCCGGCGGTCACATCGAGGGTGTCTATGCGTTTCGCGTGACCCGAGGCGGTGAGCTGGCCCTCGACGAAGAAGCAGCCGACGATCTCATCGATGCCGTCGACAATGCAACGAGAAAGCGCGAGATGAATCCTGCCGTGCGCATCGAGGTCGAACAGGAAATGCCGGAATTTGTTCGCGACCTTCTGCTCACCAACCTGAGACGCGAGGAAACTGCGGAGCTCATGGGTCTCGAAAGCTCGGATATTCACGAGACGCAGGGTTTTCTGGATCTTACGGCCTTGCATGCTCTGGAGCTGCCGGGAGATCCAGAGCTCAGCTTCCCGAAATTCGCTCCGCGCGAGCCGAACTTTCCCGGAACGATTCTCGACGCAATTTCAAAGCAGGATCTTTTCTTTCATCATCCGTTCGAATCTTTCGACGCAACGGTCGTGAAATTTCTGCGCGATGCGGCTGGCGATCCCAATGTTACGACTCTCAAGATCACGCTCTACCGTATCGGCAACTCGTCGAAGATTGCGGAAGCCCTCATCGACGCCGCGAAGAATGGAAAGAAGGTTGTCGCGTTCATCGAGCTCAAGGCCCGCTTTGACGAGGGACGAAATGTCGGATGGGCGAGAAAACTGGAGAAGGCAGGGGGACACGTTGTGTCTGGCCTGGTGGGATTCAAGAACCACGCGAAGGTATGTCTCGTAATCCGGCGTGAGAACGGACGCCTCAGAAGCTATGCGCACATCGGCACAGGCAATTACAACAGCCGCACAGCGCGTGAGTACACGGACCTGAGCATGTTTTCTGCCCGCGAATCGATCACGTCCGATGTTGCAGATCTCTTCAATGCGCTTACGGGTGGATCACTTCCTCCAACCGGATTGTCGCGCGGAGCGCTCGCCGCTCCGCATCAGATGAAAGACGCTCTCATTGCCAGAATCGAGCGTGAAGCAGCGCATGCGAGAGAAGGGAAGCCTGCGCGCATCACGGCAAAGATGAACGGCATTTCCGATTCCGCTGTTGTGAGAGCTCTCGTGCAGGCGTCGAAAGATGGAGTGAAGATCGACATCGTATGCCGCGGGATTTGCACGTTGCGTCCCCAGGTGTCCGGCATTTCAGACAACATTCGCGTGATCTCGGTAGTGGGAAGATTTCTCGAGCATTCGCGCATCTATCGCTTCGAGAACGCAGGTTCGCCCGAAGTCTTCATCGGCTCCGCCGACCTGCGCCCCCGCAATCTGTCGCGCCGTGTGGAGCTGCTGGCACCCGTTGCAGATCCGGAACACCACCGCGTACTCGACCGAATTCTTTCGCTGTATGTCGAAGATCCCACCGGGTGGGAGCTTGGGGCCGATGGAGCATACCGCCAGCGGCATTCCGGAGGAGAATCGGCTCAGTCGGCGCTGATGTCGTCAAGCCAGGGCCAATGAGAAAGATCATCGCGTACCTCGCAACGAGCGCCGATGGATTCATCGCACGACCGGACGGTGACGTAGCCTGGCTCGACCGTCCAGGCCTCACTGATGAATACGGCATGGCCGCGTTTCTTCGCTCCGTAGATACGATCGTGATGGGACGCAAAACGTGGGACGTGGGCCAGAAGCTTGGCGGAGCTGTCGTTGAGGGAAAGCGCAACATCATTCTCTCCCGTACGCTCCCATTTCACGCGATTCCCGGAGCAACTGTCGAAAACATAGAGCCGGCAGATTTTGCGAAGCGGGTTCGATCAGAGCGGGGGCGCAATGTGTGGCTCATGGGAGGCGCCGACGTGTTCGGATCGTTCCTCTCAGCCGGCTGTCTCGATGAGATCATAACTCACATAGTGCCGGTGCTGATTGGAACGGGAATACCTCTTCTCGATTCAACTGCGCGGGACGTCGAGCTCAAGCTGAAGTCGACACGCAAGTTCTCAGACGGCGTCGTGCGTCTCCACTACGTAGTCAATCGCGAGGCCAGCACGACGGAGGCACCCCCACCATGAGCTTCCTGCCGCCGTGTGGCCCGCGATCGGTCAGGGAAACGGACGCGGTCGCGGCCAGGGCCACGGCCACGGGTTGAACGACGAGCGTCCAGCGAGACCGCGAACAGCGGCTTCACGCACTCGCGGATCCTTCGAATCGATCAGCTCGGTAAGCGCAGCTTCCGATCTCTCGCCTGACTTGAGAAGCGCGCGGATCAGCGCGCGATTTATTTCCTCGCTCGTCTCGACTTTCAGTGCGGATCGAATTGCCGGCAGTGCGCTTGAATCTCCAATCTGACCGAGAGCCCACGCAGCCTTGAGCCGGGTGTCGCCGCTCTCGTCACGCAGCAACTGAAGAAGGCCGGCAGGCGCACGTCCCCCATCATCTGCCATTTGCCCAATCGCCCACGCAGCTGTACCGCGAACTCGCGGGTTCTTGTCCGCTGCCGCAATCGAAGCAAGCGCGTCGACCGCATTGCGATCTTCGATCTGACCGAGCGCCCACACCGCAGTCTCACGCACACGGTCATCTGAATCCCTGCGCGCTGCATTGAGGAGCGTTGCACTCGCGCTTCTTGATTCGATGTTGCCGAGCGCCCATGCGGCCATCTCTCTTACCCGAGCGTCGTTGTCGCCGTTGAGAGTCGCACTCAATGCCTCGACCGCGTCGCGCGCCTCGAGCTGGCCAAGCGCCCACGCAGCAGCGCGGCGAACTGCAGGTGAATCGTCCTGGCGAACTACGCGAATGAGAGTACCCGCAGCTCGAATTGAATCCATTCGACCCACTGCGATGACTGCTGCTTCACGAACCATCTCCGACTTGTCGCCAACAACATTGATCAGCGGCTGAAGCGCCCGTCCATTCTCGATGTGTCCCAGTGCCCATGCGGAATTCGCGCGAACTCCTTCCTCCGAATCACGCAGCGCGCGAATGAGTGGATCGACTGCTTCCTTTGGCTCAGTGAATCCCAATCCCAGAGCTGCGATTTCGCGGAGTGATGCGGCCGATGCGCTGAGCCTTTCGATGAGACCGTTGTTGATCGTTGTATTCCCTCTTCTTCCAATCATGCGTACGCCAATCTCGCGCACGCATGCATCGTCAGATGCGAGTGAGGCCAGTAAAAGCTGAGCGTCTGCATCACTCAGTGTACGTGTGCGATCCTCATAGTCCCCCACGTAGTAACTCTTTCCAAGAGGAGATACCGGTGCGTCACTCCAGTCACCCCAGCCCCCATTGCGAACTGATTGAGCGGCGAAAGAGCAGATGACCGGAGGTGCTCCACGCGCTGCCGTAAGCAGAGCGGCGATGTCGACGGGATCACGATCTGCTGACACTGACGCTGGCGTCTCATCGAAGAATCCGTCGGGCGGTGATGGCTCGTCACTCATCAATGTTTCACTGCCGTTGTTCGTCGACAGCAGCACTGCCGCAAGCACAACCCCAAACACTTTTTGCATTGTCGCTCCTTTCACTTGGCTCACAGCCATAAAAATTGAAGTTGAAAAATCAGCACTAACCTTCAAAAAAACGGGCGCGCTTTTCATTCGCGCGCCCGTTGAGTCAGGCGCGCATTAAGGATATGGACGCGGTTCGGGCCAGGGCCACGGCCACGGTCCTGCTGCATTTCCGCCCGCAAGAGCGCGAACGGCCATGCTCTTGATCTTCGGATCTGACGACGTGAGAAGGCCTCTGATCGCGTCGAGAGATTTCTCGCCCATTGCTGCGAGCGCGCGGATGTATGCGAGCTGAAGCTCCTTGTTTCCCTCTGCCTTGAGCGCATCGTTCAACGCGGGAACAGTTCCAGCATCTTCAATCTGATAGAGCGCCCACGCCGTCAGCTCGCGCACTTCCGGGTCGGCATCGCGCAGCATCGCGACCAGCGCCTTCGGCGCTTCGCGCGGCTCGATGTTTCCGATTGCCCAGGCAGCACGCATGCGAATGTTCTTGCTCTTGTCGTTGAGGACTGCAACGAGTGCATCGTATGAGTCGTGATCGCCGATGTTGCCGAGCGCCCATACAGCGGTCGCGCGGACTTTTTCGTTCGCGTCGCCGCGAATTGCGTTGCTGAGAGCAGTAACTGCAATGGAGTTGTCATCACCGTCAGCGAGCGCCCATGCTGCCATCTCGCGGACGCTGGGGTCTGAATCCTTGCGCAGTGCTTCAGCAAGCGCTTCGACCGCAATGCGGGTGTCTGCGTACTCACTGAGACCCCACGCTGCGGTACGGCGAAGCTGGGGATCGGAGTCGGTGCGAAGAACGTTCGCGAGCAGCTGCGGGCGATCGTCGTTCTTCACCGCCGCTTTTCCGCCAAGGACTGATCCGATGATGTCACCGACAGCTTTTCCGGCCATCGATGATCCGAGGCGCATGCCTTCGTTCATAGCGGTTTGTACACTCGTCCGCGTCACCGTCTGAACTGACGTGTTGATCGATTTATCAAATGACTTGTCCAGCGACTTGTCCACTGCTTTGTCGATGTCCCGGTCGAGAGATCCGTCGAGTGCCTTGTCGACAGACTTCCTCACTGACTTGTCGATCGCCTTGTCGAGGCTTCGGTCGTAGTGCTTTGGTGTCGCAGGATCCTGAGGAATGAACTGAGGATCAACTGCCGGTGTCTGAGTTGCGATTCGCATCTTTGCTTCAGCAGCACGCGGTGCCGGCGCAGCAGCGCCAACAACAATCGCAATCAGCGCAAGTGAGCCGATGAGAGCCGCAGACTGGCGGCGGCTCGGCCTCGAGTGACGCAGCTCGGGATCGAGGATCGCAAGCATTCTTCCCTCGAATTCCTTTCGTCGGGCCATTGCGAGTGCGACGGCGGGCGTAGAGTCACGTCGAACCGATGTCACGATGTCCAGCAGATGCTCAGCGTAATCGCTTGCACGCGCTCCGCATGAGAGGGCGAGATCGTCGCAGGCTCTTTCACTTTCATTGCGCAGCTGCTTCGCTGCGGTCCACACGAGTGGATGGAACCAGTAGATCGCGCACGCAACACGGCCAAGCGTGTGGCCAATAAGATCGCGACGCTTCACGTGTGCAAGCTCGTGGAGAAGAACTGCACGGCGACGATCGGCGCTCCAGGTATCGCAATCGGAGGGAAGCACGATAGTCGGCTTAAGGAATCCGCAGGCGAACGGCATCTTCGCTTCATTGCTGCCAAGCAGTCGTGGAGGCTCTTCGAGCTCGAGCCGATCGGCTACTTCATACAAGGGTGTCAGCCAGTCACTCGTGTCGAGTGGATGCGCGTTGCGCACAATGCGGCGAACCATGAAGGCGCCGTACGCCAGCCATGCGGCAAGTCCCAGGGCGACTGCTGCCCACAGCAATAGGGCGAGTGAGACACCACTCAGTCTTGCAAAGAACCCATCCTCTTCAGTGACGATGGAAGCCGGTGCATTTATGACTGGAGCCGTATTGGTTACAGTCGCTGGAGCTGTTTCAGTTTCAACAGCGGGAAGCGTTGCAGACATTCCTGATTGAGGCTGTGCTGCAGGCGGAAGAATTCTGAGAGGAAGCTGCGGCACCCATGCAGTGACGGCCGGAACGAGAAGAACTATTGCGAGAGTTGCAAGCCACACCAGGTGACGCGCTCCCGCCGAACCGCGCTGCATTGCGATGGTGATACCGAGCGCGGCAACGAGAATCAATGTCGCTTTCGCAAGAAGCAGCAGCATTGGACCGTTCCATCCAGGCAGCGCGACGATTTCGGATACAATGGCCGGAACCATTTCTTACCTCCCGCTCTGACGAGCGCGGCGGATTGTTTCCCGGAGGCGTTTGACTTCAGCGTCTTCGATATCGACATCGGCAATGCGAAGCAGTGCAGTCACTGCCTGCTCCGGCGAGCCGGCGAAATAAGTGCGGACAACGTGCGCCAGCATGTCATCGCGTGCGTGCTC
>DASROK010000126.1:0-2274 GCA_035646915.1 Gemmatimonadaceae bacterium | reverse complement strand
AGATAGATCATTGCGCGCGCATCATCCGTCCACGGCGTTCGAGCATGTTTTGCCGAGAGGCGCAGTGCGCCTTCATCGAAGAGCTCGAGGCATCGAGCGCTGCGCACTCCAGAGGAACGAGCCGCCATAACAAAAGCGAGCGCACGCTCGAGAGAAGGGAAGGGAATTGCCAGCCCGATTGTGGTTGAAGGCAGATCGACAAGAGACAACTCGGCTTCAACCACAATTCCGAGTGTGCCTTCGCTGCCAACGAACCAGTCGACCGGATCCTGCGCGGCAGCGTATCCGACTGCATTCTTTTCAGGACGAAACCGCTGATACCACACGCTGGATCCGTCGGCGTGAACAACGCGAACGCCTGACACGTGCGCGCGAGTCGCGCCATAGAAAAGCGAGCGTGCACCAGATGCATTGCACGCGATTGCACCGCCAATTGTTGCATCGTTCTCGCTCGTGGGGTCCGGCGCAAAGAGCAATCCCTGTTCTGCGAGCACGCGGTTCAGATCGCCGATCGTAATTCCCGGCTCGACTCGGGCAATCCTGCGCGCTGAATCCACGTCGAGCACGCGATCCATCGCGCGCATTGAAAGCAGCACTCCGCGATCTGTTATTGAAGCACCGGTCATGCTCGTCTGCGATCCCGCGGCGGTGACAGGCGTCTCCGTGCCTGCGCATTCGCGAACAACTTCGCTTACGTCCTGTTCACTTTTTGCCCGGGCCACGCCTTCCGGAATCATCTCGAGGCCCGACACGTCACGCGAGTGCGCGATCCTCACATCCGGATCGCGCGTTATGACCACGCCTGCTCTCCGCCTGGATCGAGCTCGGCGAGCGGAACCACCGTTGCCGATGTTATGTCGGGAAGACTCAACAGACGCGCACGCACTGCACTGTCGATAACGCCATCAACCGAAACCGCTGCGAGCGCTTCGCCACCTTCAGACAATCTTGCCTGGTGATACTCAGCGATGTTGACTCCCGCGTCGCCGAGAAGAGTTCCAACGCGTCCAATTACACCGGGAACGTCGGAGTTCGTCAGCACTAGCAAAGTCCGCCGCGGCGTTACATCGACGATGAAATTTCCGATTCGAGTAACCCGGGGTCCTGCACCTGGCGCAGCTACGCCTGCGACGAGGATCTCGTGTCCGTCGCTTCGGATCGTGACCTGCGCTCCGTTGTCAGGATCATGCGCGCCAGCGGTAGTGACAGACAGAGCGATCCCCCGATTCTCGGCGAGTGATCGCGAATTGACGAGGTTGAGCTTGATGCCATCTGTCACTGCGTCGAGCGCGCCTGCAGCAGCGCTTGCGATGAGCAGATTTCCCGCGTCTGACAGCTCGCGGCCAACTCGAAGCTGAACTGCATCGACTGCACGCGCGCCGCGATCGGCGAGAATTGCACGTCCGATTGCCGCCATCCGCCGGACAAGCACAATCGCCGGACGAATCTCCTCCCATTGCCCATCGATACCGCCAACCACGTTGATTGCCCGGGAGAGCTCGCCACTCATCAGCGCATCGCGCACTGCCGCGCAGACATCGACAGCGACGTTTCTCTGTCCTTCTGCCGTTGACGCGCCAAGATGCGGAGTGAGCACAACGTTGTCGAGCGAGCGAAGCTTGCTGCCTGCTGGCAGCGGCTCTTCGGAGAACACATCGAGAATCGCTCCGCCGATCTGATGCGATTCAACGGCGTCGGCAATTGCGTTTTCGTCTACGATTCCTCCGCGCGCCAGGTTCGCCACAATCGCATTGCGATGAAGAAGCGCGAGCTCGTCGCGACCGATTAGACCGCGCGTTTCGGGAGTGAGCGGAGTGTGAATCGTGACGACGTCGGCGCCTCGGAGAAGATCAGGCAGAGTTTTCGCACGAGTGACTCGAAGCAGATCGAATCGTTCGTCAGTGACGTAGGGATCGTACGCGCTGATGTTCATGCCGAATGCGCGCGCCCGCAGCGCCACCTCGCTTCCGATACGGCCAAGACCGACGATTGCAAGGCAGCGCCCGCGAAGCTCGGTACCGAGCAGGTCGCTGCGATCCCATCGGCCTTCTCGCATCGATCTCGCAGCCTGCGGAACGTGACGAACCAGACCGATGAGGGCTCCAAAAAAGAGCTCTGCTACAGCGATCGTATTTCCAGCGGGCGCATTGATGATTGCAATTCCCATCTCTGTCGCTGCGGGGATGTCGATGTTGTCCGTCCCCACGCCGGCGCGGCCGATTACGCGCAGTTTCGCGCAACGCTTGAGAATCCCGAGCGGAAGCTTCGTTGCAC
>DASROK010000125.1:0-2753 GCA_035646915.1 Gemmatimonadaceae bacterium | reverse complement strand
CAACTCCTCGTTTCGCCCTCTTCGCTGCCTGCTCCACCGCTCCTCTGATTTTTATCGGCCCACGCGTGCCTCGAGAGGCCCTATGGCAGTAACCGAAATCGGAATTGCCAACCGGCGCGCTCGCGTATCCGACTTTTTCGAGCTGGCGAAGCCTCGCATCACCTTTTTGGTTTTGATCGCAACGGCCGTGGGCTTTTATATGGGCTCAGAAGGAGCGTTACAGCCGTTTCTGCTTCTTCATGCGATTGTCGGCACGGCACTCGTGGCTGCAGGAGCGAGTGCTTTTAACGAATATCTTGAACGCGACCTCGACGCGCGCATGGTTCGAACGAGAACCCGTCCGATCCCTGACGGCAGAATTACTCCCAACGACGCCCTGATCTTCTCCATCGTCATTTCGGCTGCGGGAATTGCATACCTCGCCCTGCTCACGAATTTGCTGACGGCTGCGATCGGCGCCGCCACACTCGCCGCTTACGTGCTCCTGTACACGCCGCTGAAGACACGCACGACGTGGTGCACATTGATTGGTGCGTTCCCCGGCGCAACACCGCCGCTGATGGGCTATGTAGCGGCGCACGGCAACGCGGACCTGATTGGTCTGTCCTTCTTCGCGATTCAGTTTCTCTGGCAGATGCCGCACTTCTTTGCGATTGCGTGGATGTTCACGGAGGATTACCTGCGCGCCGGGTTTAGAGTCCATTCGCGCGGTGTCGCCACCGGACGGCAGATCATTCTGTATTGCTCGCTGCTCATCCCGGTAAGCATGCTCCCCGTGTTGTTTGGTTCGACAGGACGACTGTACTTGATGGGTGCTCTGCTCCTCGGATTCGTCTACCTGGGATATGGCTTTTCAGTCGCGTTGTTTCGCTCGCAGACTCATGCCCAACGGTTGCTGCGAGTTTCCGTACTTTACCTGCCGGCCCTCTTTCTGCTGATGATGATCGACAAGGTGTGATCCTTGAGCACTTCCGCCGCAGTTCAAGCCTCGAATCTCATTCATGAGTATGCCGTGCGCGGCCAGGCTACGCCGCGACGAGCCCTGGATGGGGTGAGCTTTGATGTGCGCCAAGGCGAGATCTTCGCGCTATTGGGACCTAACGGCGGAGGCAAGACAACACTCTTCAAGATTCTGTCCACCGCCATGGTCCCCACCTCGGGCACAGCAACGATTTTCGGCTTTGACATCCGTACACACGCCGATGACGTGCGGCAACGCATCGGCGTGGTCTTTCAGAACCCAAGTCTCGACAAGAAGCTCACCGTTCTCGAGAACCTGCGCTATCACGGCCAGCTCTACGGCATGCGCGGCACAGAGCTGAAGAATCGTGTTTCGGAAATGATGGAACGGCTCGCGGTTGCGGATCGCGCGAATCATCTTGTCGAAACTCTTTCCGGCGGACTTGCCCGGCGTGTCGAACTCGCAAAGGGTCTGTTGCATCAGCCCCAGTTGCTTATTCTGGATGAGCCGTCGGTTGGGCTGGATCCTGGTGCGCGACACGATCTGTGGATCTACCTGCAGAAGCTGCGCGAGAAAGAAGGCGTGACGATTCTCGTCACCACGCACTTGGTCGACGAAGGCGATCGCAGCGACCGTGTACTGGTCCTAAATCTCGGCAAGATCGTCGCGCTGGATACGCCGGCGGCGTTGAAGGAACAGATCGGCGGAGACGTGATTTCGATCACGAGCAAAGATCCGGAAAAGTTGACCGCCAGAATTCGCGAAAAATTTGGGATAACGCCCGCGTCCTTCAATGGAACATTACGTATCGAGAAGCAGGCAGGACATGCGTTCATCAGTCAGGTAGTGGACGCGTTTCCGGAGTTGATCAACGCCGTCAATCTTTCGAAGCCGACGCTTGAAGATGTTTTCATCGCACGCACCGGGCATCGTTTCTGGGAGGAGAAATGAGCGGAAACTTTCTGCTGAGCGCCTCCGCACTATGGCGACGCGAGATGGTGCGCTTTATCCGTCAGCGCAGCCGGATTGTTGGAGCCTTCGCATCACCACTGATTTTCTGGTTGTTGCTGGGTTTCGGTGTGGGCAGTTCGTTCAGTCCGGCAGCTCAGGCTCGAGCGATGGGCTACCAGGAGTATTTCTTCCCCGGCACGGTGTTAATGATTCTGCTGTTCACCTCCATCTTTTCGACGATCTCCATCATCGAAGATCGCAAGGAAGGGTTCCTTCAGGCCGTTCTCGTCGCACCCGTCCCGCGATCCGCCCTCGTGTTCGGCAAATTGCTGGGCGGGACATCCCTGGCATTAATGCAGGGTGTGCTCTTCATGTTGCTCGCACCGCTCGTCGGAATCTCGATCACTCGGATACCGGCGACGTTACTCATGCTCGCGTTGGTCGCCTTCGGTTTGACGGCGCTCGGCTACGTCATCGCATGGAAGATGGACTCCACGCAGGGCTTTCACGCCATCATGAATCTTTTCCTCATCCCGATGTGGCTGCTGTGCGGCGCCGTGTTTCCCGCGTCCGGAGCGCCGGGTTGGTTGCGGACCGTAATGGAACTGAACCCGCTGACCTACGGAATGTCGGCCGTGCGCTGGTCGATCTATGGTGCTGATGTCGCGTCATCGATGGGAATTCCCGGCTTCGCGCTATCTGTCGGAATCACCGTTGCATTCGCGGCTCTCGTGTTTGCTGCAGCAATATCCATGACGAGGCGGCCCGTATGAGACTACACGTCCTTGCCCTGACCCTTCTGCTCACGGGATGCGCCGGATCGGTGGCGATGCCCGACTAC
>DASROK010000124.1:0-3069 GCA_035646915.1 Gemmatimonadaceae bacterium | reverse complement strand
CGATTCAACTCCGCGAGCCAGCGTCGACAGCACAGCCGCTCCTCGCATCTCTCCTGTTGTCACTTCCGTGCGGGTGAACCAGGCAACAACCGGAATGACTTCGAGAGTGAAGTGGATCCTCTCGAGTGACAGCTCAGCGATTCTTGCGGTTGTCGATCCCACCGGTGTCGAGAATGAAGCAATACCGAATGGATTCTTCTACGGAAGCGAGAAGCAGAACTTCCAGACGCGCATGGACAGCGTGTGGGATGTCGCACCGTCACCGGATGGAAAAACGATCGCATTCTCTCGTGCATACGTGCTGAATCCGCGGGAGCTCGACAGCATTCCTCCGCAGATGTGGGTGGATGTTGCGAGAAAAACCGGAATGGACACTGCGACAGTTCGAACGGGCTCGTTTCCATCCAGCGGGATGTCGATGGCGCGAGCGATCGCACAGCCGGGGACCATCAAGGTGCCGGCTGATTCGCGCGCACTCAGCGCAAGCGATGACGCTGCTCCTCATTTCTATCCGATAGCGCTCGGCTGGCGTGTTCGCTGGACCGCCGATGGAAACTTCATCGCGCTCGGCAACTCTCCCGCGACTGTGCAGGATGATGCGGGGTCGGAAACATGGGCGTCGCTCGATCCGAAGACAGGAGAGTTTCATTCTTCGCTCCCGGCGGACGCAAAAACTGTCGCACCGAAATGGAAGCTCGGACCAAAGCTCGAGCTTGCCGCACCAGTCGACATCCAGGGCGCTCCGGCACTCACTGTCAATGCAGGTGCGAGACACTTCGCAATTGAGAGCGTTCGAGGCGTCATTACTGCGCGCGAGATTGGATCGTCGAACGATTCGACAGCCCGCAGCTATACGATTGGATCAGGAAAGGCGCTCGCCGCGACGAAAAGCGGGCGATTCATTCTCGCTCTCGCGCCGCGATCTCAAGCGGTAGCCAACGAAATGCCGGTGGAGGCAGTCGTCTACATAGTTGGCTGGTAACTGGAATGCTGAATACTGAATACTGAATGCAGACGGTCAGCATTCAGCATTCAGCATTCCAGTTATCTTCCCATTCGCCTCAATTCAACCAGCAGGCAGCGGTCCTGAATGACATCGATTCCTTCGCGAGCCAGACGCTCGGCAGCCTCGTTGTTGACGATTCCAAGCTGAAACCACACTGATTTCGGCTTTTTGGCGATAATGTCGTCGAGATGAGGAGGAATTGCCTCCGATCTGCGAAAAACATCCACCATATCGATCTCGCCTGGAATCGCTGAAACGGTGCGATATACCTTTTCGCCGAGTATTTCGGTTGCATCGGGATAGTAAACGGGCACTGGCACTATCTCGAATCCGGCTCGCTGAGCGTATTCAGGAACAAAATGCGCGGGCCGGTCATCTTCCACCTTGATTCCGAGCACGGCGATCCTCCGCGTTTCTGCGATTACGCGGCGAATGCCTTCGTATGAATCGATGATGTGCTCGCGCCAGTCCGCGACGTCGGTCTCCATCTCTGCGTGCATCATGTCGTGACGTACTGCAACGACTGCGCCCGGGGTTATGCGCCCATCATACCGACAATAGATTTCGTCGTTGCAATACAGGTTTACATGGAGATTCAACTAAATGCGAATGCTGGTTCTCGGGGCGGGGCTGCAGGGCTCCGCCTGTGCTTATGATCTGCTGCAGAGTGACGAAGTAACAGAAGTTCGACTCGCCGACGTCAATACCGGACATCTTCCGCACTTTCTTGCGCCGTATTCGGGCAAGCGGCTGATTCCGACTCCACTCGACGTGCGAAACGCCGAGGGTGTGCGCGCGCTGATGCGTGAAAGCGACGCAGCGATGAGTGCGATACCCTACTACTTCAACCTCGATCTCGCGCGTCACGCTGCAGAAGCCGGCGTTCATTTCTGCGATCTCGGGGGAAACACCGACATCGTGTTCGAGCAGAAGAAGCTCGATCCCGTGGCTCGCGAAAAAGGAATAACCATCGTCCCTGACTGCGGTCTCGCGCCAGGAATGGTCAACATCCTTGCGCAGCTCGGAATCGATCAGCTCGACAGTGTCGACTCGGTGAAAATTTTCGTCGGTGGACTTCCGCAGCATCCCGAGCCTCCGCTCAACTATCACATCGTGTATTCGCTGGAGGGCGTTCTGGATTATTACACGACGCTTTCATGGGTGGTGCGTAACGGCAAGCGCGTGCAGGTAAAAGCGCTGTCGGAAATCGAGCCGGTGCATTTCGACGAATCTGTTGGCGAGCTCGAAGGTTTTCATACCGCCGGCGGCCTCTCTACCATGGCTTTCAGGTACGAAGGGAAGATTCCGACGATGGAATACAAAACCCTGCGCTATCCCGGGCACGCGAAGATCATGGAAGCAATTCGCGATCTTGGACTTCTGGATCTCGATCCAGTCGACGTGAAAGGGGTACGCGTGTCGCCACGCGATCTCGCGGTCGCGCAGATGGGTCCGCGTCTCACGAAAACCGATGCAAAAGATCTTGTTGCCCTGCGTGTGATTGTTTCGGGAAAGAAGGGTGGCAGCCCGAAGACGATCAAGTACGAGCTTGTCGATCGCTACGACGAGGAGCGCGGAATCAGCGCAATGATGCGCACCACCGGGTATTCGCTTTCAATTACCGGCCAGATGCAGGCGCGCGGTGAAGTGAAGCCTCCCGGAGTTCACACTCCTGACGAATGCATCCCCGGCGCGAAGTACATCGACGAGCTGAAGAAACGCGGCATCGACATAAGAATCAGCTGAGTCTTACCGGGCAAAATTCGCCAGCGTCTGCCCCATGGTGTCGATCATCGACTTGGCAGTCCATCGATCGCGCCCGTTGTAGATGAACGAGAATGCGATGACCTCGCCATTCATCGCGGTCACGTAACCACCGAGCCCGATTACATCGTTCGTCGTTCCGGTTTTTGCGTGCAGGTTGCCCTGCGCGCTTCCACCACGCATGCGCCTGCGCAGCAGCTCCGATTCGCCGGCAACCGGCAGCGATGCATGGAACCATGGACCCCAGTCGGCCCGATGAGCGTAGCCGAGCATCTGAGTCATCGCGCGCGGTGTAACGC
>DASROK010000123.1:0-11194 GCA_035646915.1 Gemmatimonadaceae bacterium | reverse complement strand
TGCGTCTGCCGAACGATCATACAGGTGGAGCAAGCGGCGGATGGCCAACACCGTTCGCTTATCTCGCGGACAATGACCTCGCGCTCGGCCGAATGATCGAGGCGTTGTCGAAGACACAATTCTGGGCGAGCACTGCTGTGTTCGTTCTGGAGGATGATGCGCAGAACGGATCGGATCACGTCGATTCACATCGCTCACTGATGCTCGTGATATCGCCATGGACAAAGGGTGGAGTGATTCACCGCTTCATCAATACTTCTGATGTCATCGCGACTATCGAAGAGATCCTGAAGCTCGGTACGATGTCCAGCTTTGATCACTATGGGAGACCGCTGCGCGATATCTGGGCATCAAAGCCCGACTCGAGGCCGTATACCGCGCTCAAGCCTGATGTTCCGCTCGATCAGATGAACCCCCGGCACGGCGCGCTCGCCGAAGAATCGAAGAAGCTCGCTCTCGGCAAGGAAGACATTGCGGATGAAGATCTCTTCAACAGAATCCTGTGGCGCCAGATCAAGGGCAACTCGGTTCCGTGGCCTGGAGTGAAGCGAATGAGCCCGCTGGAGGTTATCGATCCAGGAATGAAGTGATTTAGTATCAATACGTATATAATTCGCACCTCGATTTGACCTTGCGCAACGAACGTTTACATTGGGTAGCCTTACCCCGGGGCTAGTCCGAATGGGAAGCACCGCTCCGATAGAGCTGAGCCGACTTCTGCGCGCTGACGAGCCTGATCGTGAGGCAGCGTGGGAGGATCTGATTGGGCGGCATACGCGGCTGATTCTCGCGGTTGCCCGCTCGCTTGGCGGCGACAACGACGCCGTGATGGAGCGCTACGCCTACGTGCTCGGCAAGCTGCGAGAGAATGACTTTCGAAGACTGCGCAGCTTCAACGACAATGCCGGTGCGACCTTCTCGACGTGGCTTGCTGTAGCTGCACGCCGTCTTTGTCTGGATTTGCATCGAGCGCATTTCGGGAGGCATCGTCCCGCACACGCAACCGATCGTTCGACTGTGTGGCGGGCTGCGCGCAAAGCACTAAGTCAATCGTCAGAGACTGACGTCGACACGGACACATTGCCCGACATCGAAAGCTCAGCGGATGAAGGGGTCATTCGTGAGAATCGTGACCAGTGTCTCCGCAATGCGCTGAAAAATCTAACGCCGAGGGAGAGGTTTCTTCTGACGCTTCGTTTCGAGGACGAGCTGCCCGCATCGAAGATTGCAACGGTGCTCGGTTTGCCATCTCCATTTCATGTATATCGCAAGCTCAACGCTGTCCTTGCTTCGCTTCGTGGCGAGCTCGAGTCGAAGGGAATCGAAAATTCCCACGGCTGAGAGGGTGCAATCGCGACGGTACCTTCCGTATAAAGAGATTGAAGGGCGATGAATTCTTCTGAGAGCTACGGAGATCAACACATGACCGATCTCGAGATTGCGGCGTACCTCGACCGCGGTTTGCAGAGGGAGAAGCTCGATCAGTTCGAGGAGCATCTTTCTCAGTGCGCGGAATGCCGTGACAACCTGATGAGGACGCAGGAAGTCGTTGGCAGATCGCGGCGCTCGTCGCGATTTATCCGCTCGGGTACAATTATTCTAGCTGCTGCCGCTGTCGCACTCATGGCAGTTCCATCACTTCGCAGATGGGGTGCGAGCGAAGCCCCTGTAATGCGCGGAGACAATGGCGCCGCTCCGCTCGTTGCATATGGACCGCTCGGAGAAATCTCAACTCTTCCTGTTCGATTTGTCTGGGCATCGGCACGCGATGCGATGTCTTATCGCATTACAGTTACGCGAGACGATGGCACCGAAGTATGGGCGAGCAGCTCGACTGATACGACTGTGATACTGCCGTCGAATGTCTCCCTGCAGAATGGCACCAATTATTTGTGGGTGGTCGACGCGGTTTCATCCGACGGCACAACAAGATCTACCGGGAATCACCAGTTCGGGTTTGCTCGTTGAGATTGCTGGGATGGCTCGCGTGCACGGCAGCGATCCTTGCCTGCCAGCCGGAGCCATCGAAGAAACCGCAAAACAATTTCCGCTCTGACGCGACAACGCTGACGCTCCCGCAGGATCCGGGTGCGCTCGCAGCCGTGCTCGGCGTACCGGCCGATTCGCTCATGGGTGCAGGACAGGAGCGATATCAGAATCAGACCTTCGACAGCGCCCGCGCCATCTGGAATGTCGAGCTCACGCGAACACTCGCAAAGCAGGACAAGAAAGCGGAAGCCCGCGTGCGAATGTGGCTTGGCCTGGTTGCGTGGAAGCTGAGCGACTACAAGACAGCGCGCCGCGAAGGTGAAGCTTCGGTAGCGCTGAAACGATCGCTCGGAATGGATGATGAGCTGTCACGATCTTTCAATGCGCTCGGGCTCACCGCATGGCATGAAGGGCGACATACGGATGCTCTTGTGATGTACGATTCCGCGATAGCCGCCGCAAAGCGCAACAACGACATCCTCGGAATCGCGCGCGCTTCGGCAAATATTCCTCTTGTAAAGATCGAGCTGGGCCGGTTCGATGAAGCTCGGCGTGATTTCGACCGTGCAATCCAGGTAAACCGTGAGGCAAAAGACGATCGCACTCAGGAACATCTCCTTTCGAACATGGGGATGCTCGAGATCAGGCTCGGCAACCCGTCGAAAGGAATCGAGCTGTTGAATCGTGCGCGTGCGCAGTTGTCGGATGATGACGTCTCTGAACAGGCGAATATTCTTGGTCAGCTCGCCACGGCGTGGGGATCGACAGGTGACCTTCAGCGCGCAATTGCGGCTGCTGATTCAGCGTTCACCATTGCGCGTGCCGACGGGCTCCAGCAGGAGGCAGCGTCGAATCTCGAAGTACTTGCGGATCTCGAGGTGCAGGCCGGCGACAATCGGCTTGCGCTCGCCACGCTTCACACTGCAGACAGCATCGATGCAGAGGTTGGCCTGCGCAATGAGCGTGGCACGAACCTTCGCCGCGCAGCGATGATACTGCTCGATCTCGGCGACGTTGAGCCCTCGATGCAGATGGCGCGGCGCGCTCTCGCGGAACATCGTGCTGTCGATGCCTTGACAGAGCAGGTTCTGGATCGACTGCAGCTTGCAGCTGCGTTGACGCGTGCGGGTCAATCGGCAATCGCATCAGCTCAGATCGATTCCGCGGAACGTGACGCGCGATCGAGCGGGAATCCATCGATCGTGAATGAAGCCGCGATTGCCTTTGCAACGCTTGCGATCGCTACTGGTAAGCCGCAGGCAGCGGTGAACAAGTTGTCGCCGCTCGAGAAGACCGGGTCGATCAACGACTGGCGGATTTCCGATCTACAGTCAACTGCATTCCTCGCCCTGGGACGAAACAAAGATGCGCGCAATTCAGCGATGCAGGCCGTGGCACTCGTGGAACGCGAGCGTGCATCGCTCGGTGTCGGTCCGCTGCGAGCGGGTTATCTCGCAAATCGAACGCGACCGTTCTCGCACAGAATTGCTGCCGAGCTGGCGCTTGGCGATACAACTGCTGCGTTCGAGACTGCAGCCGCGCTTCCTGGAAGAAGTCTCGCCGAACGATTCAGCGGGATTGACGATCCTGGAGCGCGATTCGCACTTATCGCGCGCAGCGAGAAAGTTTTGCTTCGCGCAAATGAAGTCGAGCGTGAGATTGCTCAGGCCCACGAGGATGGTGCGAGTTCCGGGCAGCTGAGCGCACTCGATGTCGAGCTTACGCGCATGCGCACTGCATACGAGCGCACAGTTGGTGAGCAGGCAAAGCTGCCGAGGGTAGGTGTGCTTGGCGGGTCACTGCCGGCGCTACGGGAAATTCAGGGGCGACTCAGTCCGCGGCAGGCGCTCTTGTTGTATGTAAGTGGTGAAGACCGGCTCGAGCTGTTTGTCGTTCGTTCAGGTGCAGTTGCTCATCGATCGGTGCGGGTCAATGAGCGGGAGTTGTCGCGGAAAATCAGGTTTGCAAGAGATGCGCTGCAGCGGCAATCGCAATCATCGGCGCCGCCGGCAATTCTTGGAGAGCTGCATGACATATTGATTGCACCCTTCGAAAAGAATCTGGCAGGCGTTTCCGAGCTGATCATTATTCCGCACGGCTCACTTGGCGCGCTGCCATTTGCTGCGCTCTGGAATCGGAGATCTGGAAAGTTTCTGGTCGAACAGAAGGTGATCATCAACATGCCGACCGTTGCTGCGATCACGATTGGTTCGCAGGCGAGAGAATTGAAGGGTCGGACACTCGACGTGTTTGCGCCTACTCCGGAAGAGCTTCCTGCGACGCGTCGTGAAGCCGAGACTCTGGGGCGGCTTGTGAGAAATTCAATGGTTCAGATTGGCCGGCGGTCGACGAAGGCTGGGGTTCGTGCGGCATTGGCACGAGGTGACATTGTGCACCTTGCGTCGCACGGTCAGCACAACTCACAGAATCCACTTTTTTCTCACGTTACCGTGGGATCCGGATCGCGTGCTGGCTTTCCTGCGTCAGTGATGACTGTTCAGGACATCATGACTTCGCCGACACGGTCACCGCTCGTGTTTCTATCGGGTTGCGAAACGGGATTGAATGCTGGAGGAAGTGACGCGGTGCCTTTCCGGTCGGAAGAGGGATCGTTGTCGCAGGCGTTTCTGTTTGCGGGCGCGTCGAATGTGGTTGCTACGCTGTGGGCGGTTAGAGATCAGGACGCTGCGAACATAGCAGGCGATTTCTATAAGTCACTCACGCAGGGCTCGAGTCCGTGGGATGCGTTAGCCGATGCTCAGAGGCGTTCGATACACCGGCGCGGCAGCCTGATGTGGGCTGCTTATACAGTTTCGTCGATTGGGGCCGCAAAAGGTAACTGACTGTCCGTAAGAAGAAGCAATACTCCTGGCTCGGGGGCTCCATGAGGGTGACATCGTTTCCTTCGGCGGCACGGGTGTCCTTTGCGATGCTCGCATTCTCTTTGGGCATAGCGGCTTGTTCGGACGATTCCCCGGATCCGACACGGCCTTTCAATGCGTCGGTCACTCCGAGATATGGAAAAGCGCCGAGTGGACCGGTCGTAACGTCTGCCAATCCTTCGGCATCGAAGAGAGATACGACAATCGACGTTCAAGTAATTGGGTCGGGATTCTCATCTGGATCTCGAGTGGATTTTCTTCTTGGTGGATCCGTTGATTCGAAAATCCGCACCAACTCGACGCGATATGTAAGCTCTACCGAGCTCGTTGCAAACATCACCATCGATGCTGCGGCTGCTATCGATTACAGGGACGTGGCCGTTACGACTCTTGCCGGCAAGAAGGGAATAGGAACTGAAGCCTTCGCAGTCTTGAATGGCGGTGACATCACCGTTGCAGGATTGAGCGAGCTGGTGATGACAGACATCAATTCGTCAGGAATAGCGCTGGGATATGGAACGTCAGTGACTGGATGTACTCAACGTGGGTTCGCGTGGACGCAAGCTGGTGGAGCCGTAATGCTCCCGCTGCCGACCGGGTACTGCGCTTCAATAGCGGATGCAATTTCAGAGGGCGGAGTGATCATCGGTCCAATTCACAAGAAGTCGAATCCGTGGGAATTGGCGAAGTGGACGCCTGATGGATCAGGATCGTGGAACATCGAGGTGATTGGTCGTCCGCCCGGTGGCAGCACTTGGCTGACGACCCACGGAGTAAATGACGCCGGATCGATTTCAAGCTCGTGGAAGAATCTCGACGGGACGCTCGACTCCTGGTATTGGAATCAAACGACAGGCTGGGTTCGGCTCGCGCGCCCACAAGGC
Source organism: Gemmatimonadaceae bacterium (assembly GCA_035646915.1). Classification (GTDB taxonomy): domain Bacteria; phylum Gemmatimonadota; class Gemmatimonadetes; order Gemmatimonadales; family Gemmatimonadaceae; genus UBA4720. The sequence goes on along the minus strand of DASROK010000123.1, from coordinate 5,439 downwards.
TCGACGTTCTGTGAGCTGGAAAAAATGAATGACCGTGATGAGATGGTCGGGTATTGTCACACGTCTACGGGGAACGCGATTTACTGGGCGGGCCCAGGGGCCCCTGCTGTTCAGCTGCCTTCACCACAGGATGGACTTGCCGGAAACGCATATTCGATCAATGCGTCTGGTGTCGTACGTGGCTCGAGTACAATCGGTGGCGTTGACCACACGGTCCTGTGGGTACCCAATGGGATCGGGGGTTGGTCGATCCAGGATCTTGGCGCATTCAAAGTGGCTGACCGAAATGAACAGGGGTCGATCGTCGTCCTGACCACGTCGCATGCCGAGTACACTCCGGCTGGCGGCGTCGCCGAAAATCTTGGCGTGCATCTCACAGGCGTAAACCTTTCAAACGAGTCCGTCACTGGGGAAACATGGATCGCAGGGTATGACGATACTCGAGGCCATCGGCACTCATACTGGTTCAAGCGATGAAGCCGCGCCTCTGTTTCGCAGCCTTGCTGCTTGCAATGGTATCGATCGGATCATGCACGGATCCAACGGTTCCTGCAAACGAGCTCTCCGTTCGTTCGGCGAGAACAACCAGCTCAGGTCCAACAGTCAAGTCGACATTCCCTTCATCTGCTCCGCAGAACATCACGCTCGACGTGTCGATAACTGGTTCCGGGTTCGAGCCAGGATCAGTTGCGCAGTGGATGCTCAACGGCGTGCCGGATCCACGGGTAACAACTAATTCGTCGGTTGTAGTGAATTCGACGTCGATGACTGCGAACATCACGATTGCCGAAGACGCTGTTCCTGCGCTTTACGATGTTGCGGTCATTACGCCGATGGGAAAAAAGGGAATTGGAACAGAAAAATTCACCGTGCTTGCAATCGAGCAGCTGTCAGCGCCGGCGGGATCGAGTGGTGCGCACGACATCAACTCGGCAGGTGCGATTGCCGGAAGCATTGCTGGCGGCTGCGACGGTTACAATCTCCCAGCAATCTGGACGAACGGAGCTCCATCCACGTTGCCACTTCCGCAAGGACTCTGCAGGGGACGAGCACTGCGAATCAGTGATGCAGGCATCGTGATCGGCCAGGCGTATCCATCCGGCGCAACATCGTTAACCGAATCCGTTCCTCTTATCTGGAAGCCCGATGGCACCGGCTATTCGGTCCAGGAACTGGGTGTGACTGAATACGGCCGACCGTACGACATACAGAGTGCGAACGAGGCGTCACATGCCGTGGTAATGATCGGCATTTATTATGGGAAGGCGTACTGGTGGTCCGAGGTAACAGGGTTTGTCTTACTGAAATATCCTGCCAACTCTACAGGTTGTTACCTGGACGATGTCAGCGACAATGACGAAATCGTGGGATCATGTCAGTACGAATTTCCAAACAGCACTCCCAGCAGAATTACCAATGTGGTTTACTGGCCATCGCCAACGGCTGATCCAGTGGTTTTGCCAAGGATGGCCGGCTACAACTATGCTCACATGCCATCGGCAATCAACAACAACGGTATTGTCGTTGGTCAGTTATGGAACTCTACCAGGTCCGGGCTCAAGATAGTTGGCGCACGATGGATCCGGAGCGGCTCGACGTGGACAGTAGAGCTGCTGCCAACTCTCGGTGGGGAGACGTACCCGATGGACATCACAGACGATGGCTGGGTAACCGGTCGCAGTGGCGTGAGCGGTTCAAAGTCTCATGCTTTCCTCTGGAAGGCGGGATCGCTCATGCGGGATCTTGGCGCAATTGGAAGCAACAGCAATGCTGAGGCGATCGCGTTGTCGAGTTCGGGTGAGAAGCTGATCGTTGGTTCAAGCAGCCTGGCAAATGATGATCGCGCGGTGCTTTGGTATCCAGATCGATAGCTGAGTAATAACGCAAAGGTGTAGACAACTGTCCGTATAACTGTATGCACAGTCGTTTCGAGTGGCATGCTGGTCACTCGACTCGACTGCTCACATCCAGCCGCCAGCGGACGCCATGTCAAACCCTCTCTCGATTCGAAAGCTGCGCGGCATCACGCGCATGCTCTCTCTCGTTGTCTGCTGGATATGGACAACGAACTGCGATGATCTCCCTACTGTTCCCTCAAAACCAACATCTCCTGCGCTGAAGCACCCTGTTGCCCCAGTGGCGGGCACACAGATCGGAAACGCGACCGACGTCGGCAACCTTGGTGTGCCAGCATCCTCTGCACCGATTCTCAATGAGAATGGAGAGCTTGCAGGAACACTGAATATCAATGGCAACGTCCCGACCATTGCGCGATGGACGCCTTCAACGGGCCTCGAGGACATGGATCTCCATGCGGATGGTTGCACAGCTTCGACTATCGGAGGCTTTGCCGACAACGGTCAATTAGTTGGGACAAGCAGTGGGTGCACCGACCAAGGCACATTCGCCTTCCGCTGGACTCCCGGTTCAGGAATCATTGCGTTGCCTGCACCCGATGGCTTTCCTGCGAACTCTGCCTCAGCTTATGCCTACAACAATCACGGCACGACGGCGGGCGTTGCAGTAGATGCTAATGGTAAGTCGTATCCCGTCAGGTGGGATGGTGTCACACGACCGACAGTTGCAGAGTACCCTCCACTGACATTTCTGAACGCGAATGCAACTGGGCGGATGTTCGTCAGCGAAGCGAGGGACATTGCCGGTCAGCTTATCGGCAATACTTCAGATGGTCGAAATGTTGTTAGAACGTTCTTCTGGTCGCACGACCTCGTCGAGGACATCGGTCATCTCGGCACCGGCAACGTCGTCGAGCCATCAGGCATCAATGTCGATGGAACAATCGTGGGAACTGCAAATATCACTGAAAATGGGCGCCTGCGTGCATTCCGATGGACGCAATCTACCGGGATCCAGGATCTCGGGACGCTTGGGGGAAATCAGAGCGTCGGCACCGCGGTTAACGACCAGGGCGTCATTGTCGGAATGGCCGAGGTTGCTGGAGGTTTGCTTCGTGCATTCAGGTGGACAGCTGAGCAGGGCATGGAAGAGCTTCCGCTGCCAGCGGGTCAGAGTATAGCGCGCGATATCAACAACAGCGGCGTCATCACTGGAGAATACACAGTAGTCATCACTCCGACGTTGTCCGAAACTCACGCATTCCGATGGAGTGAATCAACGGGTGTAGAGGATCTCGGTGCTCTCGGTGGTCGCTTGAGTCGCGGCCAGTCAATCAACGAAGCAGGCCAGGTTGCGGGGACGTGGATCTCTTCGACCGGCGAAGCGAGATGGGCGTTCTGGGATGTGGGCACAGAAGAACCGCAAACAATCTCATTCACATCATCCGTACCAAGCCCTGGTGTCACGGGACAGACATACACAGTCTCTGCAACGGGTGGAGCGTCAGGCAATCCTGTCACATTCACATCACTCACGCCTAGTGTCTGCCAGTTCATCGGACCATCGCTCGACAGTCTCGTTGCACCAGGCAAATGCACGATTGCCGCAAATCAGGCTGCAGGAAATGGCTACTCTGCGGCTGAAGAAGTAACACAAAGCTTCGATGTAGTTGCTCCACTTTCGATCCCGTCTCTCACGCCACAACTCACTGGCGGCGATGCACTCGAGTGCGCACTCAAGAACGACGGCACAGTCGTATGCTGGGGAGAGAACGCGATTCAACCACCTCCGGGCTCGACATTCGTTCAGATCTCATCAGGAGGATTGCATTCGTGCGGACTCAAATCCGATGGAACGGTTCTCTGCTGGGGTCAGAACAACTTCGGACAGAATGACATTCCGCCGGGATTGAATGGAATCGTCCAGGTCGCGGCGGGATACAATCACACGTGCGCGCTTCGCAACAATGGAACAGTGACATGCTGGGGACAGAACACACTTCAGCAGCTTGTTGTTCCACCAGATCTTGTATCGGTCACGCAAATCTCGACGAGCGCAAGCCACACGTGTGCGCGAAAGTCGGACGCGACCGTTGTCTGCTGGGGTGATAACAGCAAAGGACAGGCAACCGTTCCTGACAACACCAGAGCCATCGATCGCATCGTTGCAGGCGGCTACCATACATGCGCGGTGAGCAATGGAAGCGCGACATGCTGGGGATCGAACGACTATGGCCAGACTGGATTCATAGCAGTGAAGGGAAACGCCACGTTCGACCTCGGTTACAACTTCACCTGCCGGCTGGTTAACAACACTGTCGACTGCTTCGGTGACGATTCCCGAGGCCAGACGACAGTTCCATCACTGAGCGAGTCCATAACGAGCATTTCTGCAGGCGGGTATCACGCCTGTGCGCTCGATGGCGATGGATACGTCACATGCTGGGGCGCACTTGCTGGAACTGTACCAGCAGGCCTGAATCTTCTGGGTGTCCAACCACCAACTCTCGAGCTGATACCTTCAATTGCCGCAGGGAACATTCACACCTGCGCACTCGGCGCCGACGCTGCAATCACATGCTGGGGCGCAACCGACAACGGTAGAAGCAGGCCGCCACCAGGAATCAACGACGCCGTTCAGCTGACCGTTGGGTCGAACTCGGACTACAGCTGCGTGCTCAGATCGAACGCGACGATTGCGTGCTGGGGCTTCAATTCATTCGGCCAGGCAGTGCCTCCTGCAAATCTTCCACTTGTGAAGCAGGTGAGCGCCGGCGGCAAGATGACGTGCGCGCTAAAACTCGATAACACGGTGACATGCTGGGGATCAGAGACGGACGGAGAGCTTGTTCCTCCCGCAGGAATGCAGGCGTTGAGCGTGAGCGCGGGCGGGGATGCATTCGGATGCGCGCTCAAAACTGATCACACTGTCGCGTGTTGGGGATTTTCAGGCGACGGCCGAACGACTGTTCCGCCTGGCCTCACGAACGTCGAACAAATAAGTGCGGGCGGACAATTCGCGTGCGCACTCACATCGACTGGCAACGTCGCATGCTGGGGACCGAATACCTCGGGCCAGATCAACATTCCGCCCGATCTGTCGAATGTTCGGCAGATAGCCGCGGGTGGCGCGCATGCGTGCGCCTTGAAGAATGATGGAACGGTAACGTGCTGGGGACTCAATGACGACGGGCAGGCGACTCCACCACCTAACCTTGGTGCCGTCGAACAGATTTCCGCGGGAGCTCGGCACACGTGCGCGAAACGCACCGATGGAAAAGTCAAATGCTGGGGATGGAACGGGTTTGGTCAAACGACAGTACCTCCTGCACTTGCTGTTCTTTCACAAACCATAACCATTACATCGAGTGCGCCAGATCCAGCTTCTGTCGGAAGTACATATCAGCTGACCGCGACAGGAGGAGGGTCCGGGAATCCGGTGACGTTCACATCACTCACACCATCGACGTGCACGGTCTCCGGCTCACAAGTACAACTTGCGACACTCGGCGCATGTTCGATTGCTGCAGATCAGGCAGGTGCTGCCGGATACGACGCTGCCACACGCGTGGTGCAGACGTTC
>DASROK010000122.1:0-2507 GCA_035646915.1 Gemmatimonadaceae bacterium | reverse complement strand
CCATTTTTACCGATGTCGATGGCGATCTCGTGAGCGTCAGCACGAGCAAAGGATCGTTGACTGCGGCAAATTTCGTTCTCATTCCGACAGGTCTCGGCGCGCAACTCGCGACGATGGCACTTGAGAGCAACTCTGCATTTCAGGGCACGGACATCGAAATCACTGTCGAGCGCGCCGCCGGTGGCAATGGCCAGGTGAATGTCGGCTACATTGATGCAACCGGCATCGACCTCGGGCACGTGCATGTCGAAGGTGATCTTGCGCAGATCGATGCCGGTGACTCAATCACTCCACAGCGTGGTTTGCTCGGGCTGCACGCACAATCGCTCGGCAAATTGGGGCTCGCGACGCAGCTGCCCGAAGGAACATTGCAGAGCGACATCCAGGGAGCCCTAAAGAAGCTTCGGATCGAGAACGATGTCACCAACGCCGCTCTCTTCGTAACCGGTGATGTGCGCTCCATCGTCATTGGAGGCGACCTTTTCGGCGGATCAATCCGCAGCGGCGGACAACTCGGTGCGATCCACATCAGCGGTGATGTCACGGCGAGCGACAGCAGTCCGGCAATAATCAGTGCCGCAGGAACTCTTGCGCCCGCGAATAATGGACAAGCGCTTGCCATCGCCGGAATTCATATTGGTGGTTCCGTTCGTGGTGCGGAGATTCTCGCCGGTTATGACATCAGCGCACTTCCAGTGAATCCTGACGTGCGCATCGGTAAAGTGAGAGTCCGTGGCGATTGGATCGGGAGCAGCATGGTCACAGGCGCCGATGCGGGTGAAGATGGCCTTTTCGGCACGGCCGATGATTCGTTGATCGCGGAAAGCAATTCGATTGTGGCACGGATCGCATCGATCCTCATCCGCGGCGTTGCCGCGGCGACGGACAGTGAGTTCGATCACTACGGCATAGTCGGCGAACAGATCACGTCGCTCACCGTCAACGCGCTTAAGGTGCCGCTCAAGCCCGGCGCGAGCGACGAGCCGCAACCTCTGCCTATCGATGGAGCTGACGATTTCTCGGTCTTAGAGGTCTTCGCGCGCTGATAAGTTTGCTCGGCTGTGATTTGATCGGATACGCGACGCGCCAGCGCGGCTTTCGTCCTAACGGTCCTTGAGCAGCTCGCGCGCGGCGTTGTAACCGCATGCCCCGATCACCCCACCTCCGGGATGCGTCGCAGCGCCGCAGAGATACAGCCCTTTGATAGGCGTCCGATAGTCAGCGTAGCCCGCCAGCGGACGCATGAAGGCCAAACTTGAGAGCGACATTGCCCCTTGCATGATGTTGCCGCCGGTGAGGCCAAAAACACGCTCGAGATCGACGGGAGAAAGGACCTGATAGTCGACAACCACTCCCCGGAAGTTGGGTGCGTATTCGGTCATGATGTCGATACACCGTTCCGCATAGCGTTTCTTGTTTTCATCGAGAGTTCCGGCGTCCGTCGCCAGCTTGTAGGGAAAGTATTGCGTGAACATCGACATTACGTGCATTCCTTCGGGTGTAAGAGTGTTGTCGAGCGAACTTGGAATGGTAGCCTCGATCACGGGACTGTCCGAAATGTAACCGTACTTGGCACAGTCATATGCTTTTTCGATGTAAGTCCGATTTGGGCTGATATGAATCGTGCCACGGTGTTGAGGACCGGTCCCCCCGCCGGGCAGACAGCTAAAGTTCGGAAGTTCCGATAGTGCCAGGTTGATTTTACAACTCCCGCTCGAATAATCGAGATGCTCGATCGATTCGACGAAACCGGGCGGCAATTCCTTTCGCTCGACCAGGCGAAGAAAGGTCATGCTCGCATCGACACCCGACACCACTTTCGAAGCGTAGTACTCCCTTCCATCAGAAAGCCCGACCCCGCACGCGCGGCCATCTTCCACAATGATACGCGAGACAGTCGCGTTAAGAAGAATCTCGGCCCCCTTCTCTCTCGCTGCAGACGCGATTGCGTTTGAAAGCGCTCCCATCCCTCCGCGCACATAGCCCCAGACACCGCGCACGCCGTCGCACTCACCCATCACGTGGTGGAAAAGGACGTAGGCGGTCCCTGGCATCGAGGGAGTGGCAAAAGCGCCGATAATTGCGTCCGTGGAAATTGTCGTCTTAAGTTCTTCAGATTCGAACCAACGATCGAGAATGGGGCTGGCAGCGCCGGTGAGAATCTCAATCGCGTGTGCTCCATCGCGGCCGAGTTTTCGAAAGTCCCACGCCATTTTGGCGAGCTTGAGCAAATTGCCTGGTGCGAAGGACCACGGATCCGGCGGCGTCTCCAGCAGCCTCGGCTCAAGGAAGCTGGCGACCCGCTCCAGCATCGCTTCAAACCTCGGCAAGTTGTCCGCATCGCGCGTCGAGAACTTCGCGATCTCGCGATGCGTCATTGCCTTGTCGGGCCCCATCAAAAGATATCGTCCGTCGGGAAGTGGAGTGAAACTCGAGGGGCTTCGCGGCAGCATCACGAATCCGTGCCGTTTCAATTCCAAGTCACGGATGATCTCGGGACGAAAAAG
>DASROK010000121.1:0-2914 GCA_035646915.1 Gemmatimonadaceae bacterium | reverse complement strand
ATGTATAGAAGCCCGGTGCGTGGCGAGAATGCGGTGGGCTGAAAATCTTTTGTGCCTGGCGCGGCGGGACAGATGTCCCGGGAGACAACTCCAACGTGCGGAGATTTTTCTTCGACGGGAATCAGCCTGCTCGTCTTGAGATCCACTCCGCGAGACGAATTGACGAACCCGTACGGACTTGCCGAATAGATCTGACCAGTCACGCGATCGATCACGTAGAGATATCCATTGCGCTCGGCGCGAAGGAGAACTTTTTTCTTCACGCCATTGATCGGCATGTCGATCAGGACGCTCTCGTTGATTGCGTCATAATCGAAGAGATCATGAGGGCTCATCTGCACGAACCACTTTGCTGCGCCTGTGTCGGGGTCACGCGCGAACACGCCAGCGGTCCACTTGTTGTCACCCGGCCTCTGATCAGCGTTCCATGGACCCGGGTTCGCGGTTCCGTAGTAGATGAGGTTCAACTCCGGATCGTATGAGATCCAGCCCCACACGGTGCCGCCACCGACTTTCCAGGCGTCCGGTGGCCAGGAGCTCACGCCAAGATTTTGACCGCGATCGGCAGAGTAGAATGGTTTGAAGTCCGGGCCGATCAACACGTCTGCGTCCGGCCCGGTGTGGTATGCGCGCCACGCGATTTTTCCTGAGCCTGCATCGAGTGCGGTAAGCCATCCGCGCACTCCCATCTCGCCGCCGGAATTTCCGACAAGAACTTTTCCTTTTACGACGAGTGGCGCCATCGTGATGGTCTCGCCGAGGTTGATCTCGCCGAGCTTGGTGTTCCAGAGCTCGGTACCAGTGTTTGCGTCGAGCGCGATGGTGTGATTGTCGAGCGTATTGAAGAACAGTTTTCCGTCAGCGATGACCGCGCCGCGATTGACGACGTCGCAGCATGCAACACCCTGTGCTGCCTGTTCTACGCGGGGCTTGTACTGCCACTTGACTGGCGCACCCGGCTGCGTGAGGTCGAGCGCATAGACGTAGTTGGGAAACGGTGTCACGATGTACATCGTGTTGTTCACAACGAGCGGCGCTGCTTCGTGACCATGCAATGTTCCGGTCGAGAATGTCGAAGCGATTCTCAGGCTTGCGACGTTCGCCGCCGTGATCTGGTTGAGCGAGGAGTAGCGGGTGCTCGAGTAATTCTTTGCGGGCATTGTCCACTGCCCGTCGTCCACTGTGGCGTCGCCGTAAGCTGCACCGCCGCGCGTACCGGGTGCTGCGACTGAAGAGCCTTTCGCCTGGAGTGGTGTAGTCGTGCGCTCATCCGCTTTGGTACACGAGATGAGGACGAGTGTCAGACCCAACGAAAGCGTGAATGCCTTTGACATTTGCACCGCGATTCGACTGAAGCTGCTGTGGTTTTCCGAACGAGTCCAAACGCACGTTGCGTTCCAAACATGAGCTCATGCCGCGCGGAATCGTACAGGAGCGAGTGTAATTTTTTGACCTTGTGACAGGCCTGTCGTTTGCATTCACCAGGTGCGTGAACGACAGCTCAGCTGCATCAGTGGGCCGGCGTGATTTCGTGCGCTCGATTGCCGGCGCATTTGTTCTTGCCGCGTTTCCCTTCTTACAGCAGGACTCCCTTACTCTTGGCATCCTCGCCAACATCCCGGCAACCGGTTTCGACGACGGTCTGCGGCTCGGGTTGAGTGAAGCATCGCGCGCTGCCATACTCTTTGGCCGAACGCCCATTACGATTGCGAGAGCGGGAGATCTGAGCGGACTGATCGATGCGAGCGCCTCCGTAATTGTCGGCTCGCATGCCTACGCTGAGGCGTTGCGAACCGCACGGGAATGCCGCTCTCGCCACATTGTGTACCTGAACTGCGGCGCGCGCTCGGATGCCTTCCGGGACGAATGCAATGAATACCTTTTTCACATCGAAGGAAGTGACGCGATGTATGCGAACGCCGCGAAACGGACCGCAGGTGCGACAATAAAACTCTGGGATTCATCACTCGAGAAGTACGGTGCAGCGCAGCTCAACGATCGTTTTCGCTCGACCTTCATTCGTGCAATGGACAGTTCAGCGTGGTGTGGATGGTTTGCCGCAAAGGTTGTGTGGGAATCGCTTCTCAGGATGAAAGGAAAGGGCGCGACAGGAATCCGCGATCACCTGTTATCGGACAGCACGCAGTTCGATGGACACAAAGGCGCGCCACTCAGCTTCAGATCGTGGGATCATCAGCTGCGGCAACCGCTGTACGCCGTCTCGCATGATCGGCCGCCGCAGGATGTCCCTGACTTGGGACGCGGCGAGGGATCCATTCGTGATCTGCTCGACTCGATCGGCGGTCAGCCGAAAGCGTGCAGGGAAGCCCGATGAAAATGTTGAGCCTTGTCGTGATGCTGATCGCGACTAGAGTCGAGGCTCAGGCCGGTGGCCGGCTTTATGTGAGCAATGAAGCATCGAAATCGATCAGTGTAATCGATACTCGAATCAACAAGGTCATTCAAACCATTCCGCTCGGTCAGCGCGCACGCGGAATCTCGGTGAGTCCTGATGGACGCCGGGTGTACGTTGCACTCAGCGATGAGGTGCCGATGAGGGAAAGCTCCGGCGATCGAATCGCTGTGATCGATGCTCGTTCGGGAAAGATTCTTTCCCGGTACCGCTCTGGAAGCGACCCGGAGCAATTCGGTGTTACGCCGGACGGACGAAAGATCTACGCGTCGAACGAAGACGCCGGCACAGCGTCGGCAATTGACGTCGCGACGGGTCGAGTGATTGCAACGATGATTGTCGGGATCGAACCGGAAGGTGTTGCGATCAGTCCCAGCGGCCGATGGGCATACGTCACCGCAGAAACCAGCAATACCGTTTCAGTGATCGACACAAAATCCAACAAGGTCGTCGCCACGTTTCTCGTCGACATCCGTCCGCGTGCCGCGACGTTCTCTTCAG
>DASROK010000120.1:0-2362 GCA_035646915.1 Gemmatimonadaceae bacterium | reverse complement strand
TGCACAGGGTTGGCGAGGGCGGCATGGCCAACGTGTACTACGCTCTTCACATCCCGCTCGACTGCCCCGTAGTCATCAAGGTCATGCATCCGCATCTCGCGAGGGATGCTGACATGCGCGAGCGCTTCCGCCGGGAGGCGGAATCCGCGGCGCAGCTGGTGCATCCGCACATCTGCTCGATCACCGATTTCGGGATTGTCGGCGACCAGGTCTTTCTCGTGATGCCGTATCTCGCCCGCGGAACGCTGGCAGATCGGATCAACAACCGTCGCTCATTTCCGCCGGAAAGGACCGCCGCTATTGCCGCACAGGTGGCCTGCGCGCTCGATTATGCGCACAGGCACGGGCTCGTTCACCGCGACATCAAGCCGGACAACATTCTTTTCGATGAGGATGAGAATGCTCTGGTGACGGATTTTGGAATTGCGACAGGACATTTCCGTGCAAGGATGACGGGAACCGGCAACGTGATGGGAACTCCGCATTACATGTCCCCTGAACAGGCGCGGGGAAAGCTTCTCGACGGGAGGAGCGATCTCTACGCGCTTGGCGTTGTGATGTACGAGACGCTCCTCGGCTTCCCTCCATTCGATGGAGCCGACGGTTATTCCATCAGCTACAAGCACGTCACCGAGACCGCGGCTGCGCCGGATGTGGTCGATTCGAGAATTCCTCCGCAGCTTTCGGCGATCGTCATGAAGCTTCTGGCCAAGAAAGCGTCAGACCGCTATCAGCGTGGTCACGACCTGGCCGACGCACTGATTCAGTTCCTCGGCGGCGTCGGAACGCCTGATGATATTCGTGCCGCATGGTCGTCTCGCGTTCTGTCTCCGTCGCGAGCAACGGCATCAGCAGTAGGCTGATGCAGATCTTTCACGAGGTTCTGAGACTTAAAACCCGCTATCCGTTTGTCATCGCACGAGGCGGATATGCAGCGCATGAGAATGTCGTGGTGCGTATTGTCGATGAGGACGGGGTCGAGGGACTTGGTGAAGCAGCACCGAATCGCTATTACGGTGAGAGCGTTGCCACTGTCGTTGCTGCGCTCGAACAGTTTGCCCCTGTGCTCGGAAGTGCAGACTCGTGGTCAATCGAAGCAATTGAGGTTTCCCTGAACCGCACGCTGCGCGGCAACAACTCGGCAAAGGGAGCAATCAGCTCAGCGCTCCATGACATTATGGGCAAGCGTCTCGGCAAGCCTGTGCACCGGCTGTGGGGGCTGGATCCGGCAGACGCTGGAGAGTCGAGCTACACTATCGGGATTGCCGATAACGATGGGCTGAGACAGCGAATTGCCGACGCGAGCCAGTACCCCATCCTGAAAGTGAAGCTGGGAACTGACCGCGACATGGAGATTGTCCGTGTAGTTCGCGATGCTGCTCCGGACAAGCGCATCAGAGTCGATGCAAATGCTGCATGGACTCCTTCTCACGCAGTTCGCATGATCGACTTTCTTGCGGATCAGGCCATCGAGTTCGTCGAGCAGCCCGTACCGCAGCATGACATCGATGGCCTCCGGTATGTTCGAAGCCGCTCGAAGCTTCCAATCATTGCGGATGAGTCCTGCCTGGTCTCGACTGATGTCCCGCGCCTTGCCGGCGCAGTTGACGGAGTGAATCTGAAGCTGGCAAAGTGCGGCAGTCTTGGGGAAGCATTGCGAATCATTCACACGGCTCGCGCGTTCGGCATGAGTGTGATGGCGGGGTGCATGATCGAATCGAGCCTTGGCATTTCTGCGATCGCGCAGCTTGCACCGCTGCTCGATCATGCCGATCTCGATGGCGCTGCGCTTCTCGCCGACGATCCTTTTGAGGGAGCCACTATCGAGCGCGGCAGGATTCGATTGAATGACCTGCCCGGGATTGGAGCAATCCCGTCGAGCAGCACCGGCGAGTCTCGAGCCAGCGGAGGCTCGCGCTAGGCGGCCTCATGAGCTCCCGTCCAACGGGACTGATCGAAGTCGCTCTTCCTGTCCCGCTCTTCCAGACATTCACATACGAGCTCGCGCCCGACAGCCCGCTTCCGCCGGCAGGCTCACGCGTGGTTGTGCCTTTCAGAAACCGAAAGGAAATCGGAATCTGTCTCGGCGTGTTCGAGGGAACTCCTCCGAAAAAGGTCAAGCGGGTAATTGAAGTTCCAGACGCAGCTCCGGCGCTGAGCGAATCGCTGATCTCGTTGTGCAGATGGATCGCCGAGTATTACGTGGTGCCGCTTGGTATTGTGATGAGGTCGGCGCTTCCCGCGGCAATGACAGGCGCAGCGCAGCCCCAGCCATCTCGCAAAACACATCGCGTTGTGAGCCTGAGAGAAGATCTCCCGACGCTGACTCATCGCGAGAAAGCATTCGCGCGTGCTCCCCAGC
>DASROK010000119.1:0-5668 GCA_035646915.1 Gemmatimonadaceae bacterium | reverse complement strand
GATTACCTCGCGAATCGATGATCTCTCGCGCGCGAATATCGATGATTGTGGACATGCCGTGTTCAGGTGGTTTGAGTATTGGTGGAGACAGGCGCGGATCTCTGCGGCGGACTCTGGATCCCGTAGTGAGAAAGCAGGGCTTCGGCGATGCGTGACCTCACCTTGTCAGCAAGTGCGTCACGGTCATCGTATCCGTAGCCCTCGACACTGACGGGCTCGAGCAAATGTACATCGACCCGTCCAGGGTGGAGCAGCATCGACCCCTTCCGGATCACTTCACGCGTGCCATGCAGCAATACGGGCACTATCGGAACGCCGGCATCGATTGCGAGAACGAACGGGCCTTTCTTGAAGGGTCTCAGGGGATAGTCGTAGCCTCGTGAGCCTTCGGGAAAAACAATTACCGAATCTCCTTCACGAATCCGCCTGGAAGCCTCATCATAGGCTCCGAACGCAGCTTTGCGATTTTGCCGCTCGATTGGAACCATGCCGACCGCCCGCATCGCGCCGCCAAGCACCGGAATCTTGAACAGCTCGGCTTTTGCGACAAACTTGGCGCGCGGAAGAAACGAGCCCAGTGCTGGTATGTCGTACCAGCTCACGTGGTTCGCGAGAAAAATGTGCGGAGTTCCAGCTCCTCCGCGTTCCGGGTTGTGAACACGGACGCGCACACCTGCGATTGCAACGAGCGCCCTTGCCCATGCTCTCGGAAGAACGTCGTACGGCGAGCCGGGACGGTCTTCCATTCGCAACAGAGCCGCGAGCATGCAGAGCATGCCGATCACGAAGGTGACGATCGGTACCAGTATCAGGCCTGCGATGGTGATTAAAAGAGACAGCAGGATCATTCGAAGTGAAGATAGCCGGATTCGACTTCGACGTTGTCGCCATTCATTCTGAAGACAACGCCCGGCTCACCTTTCACGACCGTTCCTATCTTCGTCAGCGGAATATTGAATCGGCGTTCGAATGCATCGACGTCCAGTTCTGCCGGGGCTGTGCAGGCAAGCTCGTATTCTTCACCACTCTGGAGCGCGCGAAGAGGATCGACGCCATGAGCAACCGGAACGCGTTCCACATCGACATTCACACACACCCGGCTCGCGCAGGCGAGGTGACGAAGGTCGGATGACAAGCCGTCGGAAACATCGATTGCCGAAACAGCGCCCTGTTCCGCCAGCCATACACCTTCCCTGATCCTCGGCGTTGGCCGCGCGAATCGCGCCCGGGACTCAGGCGAGGGCGGCTCGCCATTCAGCAGCGAGCTCAACGCAGCTCCACTCCAGCCGAGGTTGCCCGTGAGATAGACATGATCACCCGGCCGCGCAGACGTTCTGTACAGCACGTCACGAGCAGTTCCAAGTACCGTAACAGTCAGCGCGAGCTCGGTACCCTTGCTCATGTCACCGCCGAGCACCGGAGCGTCAGCGGCAAGCGCTGCCTCGCCGATTCCATCGGACAACGGATCGAGATACCTGCGCCATTGTTCAGGGATGGCCATCGCGACAAGCATTCCAAGCGGTCTTGCGCCCATTGCAGCGAGATCGCTGAGCGCTGAGGCAGCCGCACGGTATCCAATCTCGACTGGAGTCAGCCATTCACGCCTGAAGTGAACATTCTCGACGGAGGTATCGGTGCTCGCAATGAGCGCTCGCTCTCCCAGCGTTGTGATGACGGCTGCATCATCTCCGATTCTTCGCGCAGCAGGGCCCCATCGCTCTATCATCCGGCGAATTGCATCGAATTCCGCACCTTCACCCAGCGCCGTATGCGGCTGAAACCGCGTATCACGCGGCGTGCGCGTCTCGATCGCGCGACGTCTCTTGAACGGATCGTCAGCGCTCAAGTGTGGCTCTCCAGTTCTGCGATCACGCCGTCGGCAGGTTTCCGCGGCTCTTCGTTCCATACAACCGGAAGAGCGTGAAGAATGTCGTCAATGGTAATGCCGCGCACGAATCTGCAGCGCTCGGCAGCGCGCCCATGCACGTACGCTCCGCACGCGGCTGCTTCCCCCGCGCGCTCGACGCCGTCCGTCATCTGTGCAAGGAGAGTCGCAACCATTCCTGTCAGAACGTCACCACTTCCCCCGGTTGCGAGAGCTGCCGTGCCGGAAGCGCTCACATACCTCGCGCCTGACCTCGAGAAAACGACAGTTGGAGATCCTTTGAGCAGAACAGCTGCGCCTGTCGATGCCGACACCTCGATTCCGATCTCGAATCGTTTCGCGAGCACATCTTCGGTTTCAATCCCGAGCAGCCGGCCCATCTCAGCCGGATGCGGAGTGAGCACAGCATCGCGGCCATCGAGAAGCTTGCCTAGCGATTGAAGATCTCCCGCGAAAACGTTGAGTGCGTCAGCATCGAGCACTACCGGTCCGCTCCACGCGAGGAGAACTCGTTCGACAAGATCCCGCGAGCGTGCATTGTTTCCGAGACCCGGGCCGATTGCTACGCAATCAGCGATATGGGACAGCGCGCTCAATTCATCCGCAGTCTCTGGCCACTCGTGCGCAATCGCCGCCGGCGACGCGGCATGAATTGACACAATGCTTTCCTTCTCGCAGTACACGTGGAGAAGTCCGATTCCGGACCGCAGCGCACCCTGCGCCGACAGGATCGCTGCGCCGGCCATTCCGCTCGAGCCTCCAACAATCGCCAGGGTCTTGCGGGTTCCCTTGTGCGCATCAACGGGAATCGATGGTACTCGCGAGTGAATCCACGCATGATCGACGAGCGTCGGCAGTTTATCAATCGGGTCGGGTGCGTTGAGTCCGATGTCGACGATCGAGATGTCACCGCACAGCTCACGTGCGATGAGCTGGCCTCGCTTTGCTACTCCAAAGGAAATCGTCGAAGTCGCGTGAACTGCTCCATCATGCAATCCACTGGTTGCATTCAACCCGCTGGGCAGATCAAGTGATACGACGGTGGCTCCCAACAATTTCAGAGCCTCTATCGACGAGATTGCAGCAGCGATCTCTCCATGCGGCGCTCCGGACGAACCGGTGCCGAGGAGTGCGTCAACAACAAGGGTCTCATCGCCCGGCGATGTTTCTACACGCACGTTCTTCGACTGAAGCGCCGTCTCCCTCGCAGCTCGTGCTTCCTCAGTGCGCGATGACCCGACCTCTATCACTCGCGAAGGAATTCCGGATTTCGACAGTGACGCAGCAACGACCCACCCGTCGCCACCATTGTTGCCGGAGCCCGCATAGATGACAACTCCGTTTCGTGCAACGCGCTCGTACCGATGCCTGATTACATCCGCAGCTCTCTCGCCGGCGTGCTGCATAAGCTCCGAAGCCGAAGTACCCGCCTCGATGGTTGACTGCTCACATGCAATGGTTTCTTCGGCACTCGCGACGCGCGCGGGCATTGTGGATTGCGGTCAGGCGTTGAGCGCGCAGTTCCAGGGGTAATCGCGGTCGAACGCAGTTTCGAAGTCGAAGAGCTCAGCAAACTCTTCGCGTGTATCGGTGGGCTGCGCAACCAGGAATCCAAGATCGACGAGAGTGAACACAATCTCACCGAAATCGGACGTCGCACGAATACCCCATCGTTCGAGGACGACGCGGCTCATCAAGCCGAATCTCTCGAGGGCGAGGGCCCGGCACGACGACGCCAGCTCCATGGCTGATATGTGCCGCCTCGACTCCAGCTTCGACTGCGAATACTCGAGAGCGGAAAGAATGAACAGATACGCCTGCTCGTCGTACCGCGACTCCTTCAGCCGAATGCGATCCATCACTCCATCGCGAAACGCCAGCTCAGGCACCGATCTCTGCTCCCCGTGCGCCGAACGCGTTCGGATAAAGTGGGAACCGCGCTGTGAGGTCTTTTACCTCCGCTGAAATCGCGTGCGCAATCGACGCATCTTCAGGCGCGGTCAGTACGCGATCGATAAAGCCTGCGATCTCTTTCATCTCGGCTTCACGCATGCCGCGCGTAGTTACCGCAGGAGTTCCGATGCGGATACCGCTCGTGACGAATGGCGACTGCGTTTCCTTCGGGACTGTGTTCTTGTTCACCGTGATCCCCGCCGCGTCGAGCGCCTTCTCGGCGACCTTGCCAGTGAGTCCACGGTTGCGCAGATCCACGAGCATCAGGTGATTGTCGGTCCCTCCTGAAACAATGTCGAAGCCTGCGGAAGCGAGTGATCCCGCGAGCGCTTGCGCATTCGCGATTATCTGCCGGCAGTAATCAGTGAAAGATGGATCGAGTGCTTCCTTCAGGGCGACAGCTTTCGCTGCAATCACATGCTCGAGCGGGCCGCCCTGCGTTCCCGGAAACATCGCCTTGTCGATTGCCTTTGCGTGCTCTTCCTTGCAGAGAATCAAACCGCCACGCGGCCCGCGCAGCGTCTTGTGCGTTGTGGTCGTAACTGCATCGGCATGAGGAATTGGCGAAGGATGGAATCCAGTCGCGACCAGCCCCGCGATGTGCGCCATGTCGACGACAAACTTCGCACCGATCTCGCGTGCAACTTCCGCGAACGGCTCGAAGTCGATGATACGGGCGTAAGCGCTGGCGCCGGCAATTATCATCTTCGGTTTCTCGCGCCGCGCGATCTCCTTCATCGCCTTGTAATCGATGCGGCCGTCTTCCTTCACGCCGTAATGAATCGCGTGATAAAGCAGCCCGGAGAAATTCACCGGAGAGCCGTGCGTCAGATGACCGCCCTGCGACAGATCGAGCCCGAGAACGACGTCGCCCGGCTTCAGGAACGCGAGATACACCGCAGCATTCGCCTGCGCGCCGGAATGCGCCTGCACATTTGCATGGTCGGCGCCGAAGAGCTCCTTCGCACGATCGATCGCTAGCTGCTCGACCTGATCGACGAACTCGCATCCACCGTAATAGCGCTTGCCGGGCAGACCTTCGGCGTACTTGTTGGTCAGGGGCGTGCCCATTGCCTCGAGCACCGCCTCGGAGACGAAGTTCTCGCTGGCGATCAGCTCGATACCATGGCGCTGCCTGTCGACCTCGCGACGGATCATCGCCGCGACGTCGGGATCATATTCGCTGAGCACGGGCATTTGCGCCCGCTCCTGAACATCGACCTGCTGCATCAAATCTCCTTACAGATGCTCAACAATCCCTCTTTTTCATCGATATGTCGAGGGTCTTTTTCCATCATTTTTCAGGCGACCACTTCTTTTTCACCGATGCCAGTCTGCGCTCGGCGAGTCGGTCAGCCGCCTCATATGACGGGATTCCGTCTGTCCGTGCAATCTCGAATACGCTGAGCACGGTGTCGTAAATCTCGTCGGCTTTTCGCAGCGCACGGTCAGAATCCCATCCCGCGACTTCGCCGAACACATTGATGACTCCGCCCGCATTTGCAACATAGTCCGGCGTGTACTGCATTCCCATTTCCTCGAGAACGCGCCCGTGCCTTTCCTCGAGCAGCTGGTTGTTCGCGCCACCGGCGATGACTTCTACTTTGAGCTTCGGGAGAGTTTCGTCATTGATGATTCCACCAAGTGCGCACGGCGCGAAAATGTCGGCTTTCACTGAAATGATCGCGTCTCCGTCTACTACCTGAGCTCCGGTCTCGCTCGACACTTTCGCGGCTCTCTCTGGACGGATGTCGCTGACGATCAGCTTTGCGCCCGCTTCGTGCAGCTCCTTTGCGAGGTAGCGGCCGACATTACCGACACCGAGAATAG
>DASROK010000118.1:0-6854 GCA_035646915.1 Gemmatimonadaceae bacterium | reverse complement strand
CATTCGATGGATTTCCGATGTTCAGCCCTGATGGCACGAAGCTGGTGTGGGCTTCGAACAGGCACAGTGAAAAGACCGGCGAAACGAATCTCTTTATCGCCGACTGGCAGTGATCGGAGCAGTTATCAGAATCTGAGCTGAAGTCCTGCGCTCAGGGTGCGGCCGGGCAACACCGTGACGTTGTCCGGCTCACCGCGCTGCTCATCGAGAAGATTCTCGCCGTCGAATGAAAGCGCGATCCCGCGGGAAAAATTCAGTCCCAAACGGCCACCAACGCGCGTTACTCCGTCGTATTTCGTCCAGTAGGACCTGAGCTCCGGCCCAACGAACTGATTGCTGTCGCTCGTCCCGCTCGAGAACGCACTCAGGAGCGCAAGGCGGTCGTAGTTGATCCAGTCCGAAGCGCGTGAAATACGCCATGACATGGAAACACGACCGCGGTTGTATGCGGCATTCGCTCCGAGAGTTCTTGCAGGAACCTCGAGCATGCGATCACCAGGTCTAAGATCACCGGTGTAGCGTGACGCAAGCCGCCGAACGCGGCTGTCGACTTGTGAGAATGTTCCGCCGAAAGACCACGGGCCCTGAGTTAAAGTACTGGCAAGCTCCCACCCACGATTGGTGATCTCGCCGACGTTCTGAAGCTCGTATGCGATGCGGCGATAATGCGGGAGACTATCGCCAGCGAGAGCAGCATAGACGCTGACTGGCTGAATCAAGCCCGATGCACGCTGGTCAAACCGGGTTGCATGAAGTGACGCAAACCTTCCGATGAAGAGATCCGCGCCTGCCTCGATACCTGTCTGTTCCTCAGGATCGAGATTGCCATTCAATCCCATCAGGCCGGCGCGGGACGAGGTCTGCGGAGGCCGGATTCCCTTTCCGTAAGCAGCGCGAAGTTTCAAAGTGCTGATTCCGAAAGCACGCACAGTGGAAGCGCCAAGCATCGGCAGCGTGGCGATCTCGCCAACACCGGAGAGGCCGGTGTTACGCTCGACTCTCAATCCGCCACTCAGATAGAAGGATTCGTGAAAACTCGCGCTCACCTGGCCAATGATTCCAGCATTGCTCCGCGTTTCGACGAGGTCGCGTCGCAACGGTTCGCCGGAGGTATCGAATGCGGAGAACAGGTTTCTCATCACAGTCTCGTCGCGAACGTATGAATGCTCCGCGCCGATTGTCACTGTGGCGGCAGTTTGTTCGGGATTGCCGAACTGGCCAACGCTACTTGCACGGATCGTAGTGCGTACCGCGTTTCCCGTTGCTGCGCGCAATGCGGAATCGAGTGCAGAAGGGAATGCGCCAGCGAGAATCGCGGCGCTCCGCAATTTGTACCCATCAAGACCAAGAACTGCATTATGAGTCCAGCGGCCGGAATGGGCATAGACCCCATTTGCGCCGATCGTAAACTGGCGCACCGATTGTCTGTCGCTTGAATCGAGGACTGCCAGCTCGGGAGACGCTGGATCGACGCCTGTCAGAATCGGACTCGCGGGTGTCTGTGCATCCTGCGCGAAGAACCGAAATGTTCCGGTCAATACCCCGCGCGCCCGAACCAGACGAACGCCACCATTTGCAGTCAGCTGCTGGCTCGATGCCCCGGGAATGAAAGCACCGAGCGTTGTAAGCGTCATGCCGAGTCGGGCTGATTTCGCGTTGTTGCCAGTGCGCAGCGAGAGCGCGTGACTTTGCGAGAACACACTCTTTGAGTAGTCACTTGCTGTCGTGCCGCCCTCAGTGCGAATGGATGCCTTCGGCGCACCACTTTCGTTTCCTTCCTGACGCGTGATGATGTTCATCACGCCGCTGATGGCATCTGCTCCGTAAAGTGCAGCGCCTTGCGGTCCGCGAATTACTTCAATGCGTGATACCGATTCAGGATCGAGGTGAGTGACGAGCAGCGAATTCGCGACTTCGATTCCGTCGACATAGACCTTGGGATAACTCACACCGAACGAGCTGGCGCCGCGAATACTTCCGTATCGCGCGAGGAGGCTCAAGGGCGATTGTTCCCACAACCAGAGTCCAGGTACTACGCCGTCGAGTGAGCCGGAAAGGGAACTGACAGCGCGCCCTGCGATCTGCTGACCCTGAACGACATCGAGCGCCACGGGCAGTGCGCGCTGAGATGCGCCGACTGTGCTGCCTGTGACAACGACGCGATCCAGCTGGCCGACAGACTTGAGAATCGTCACTGGTTCCTGGGCTGCTGCTGTCTGCACCGGTACAGGAGTGAGCACTATCTGGTCTGTGCCAAGTATCACCGGACGAAGAGCTGCGCCAGCGATGAGATCTGTGAGGATCGCACCCACAGGCGCTGATTCGTACTCGAGACATACAGGTCGCGACAACTCGAGAAGCTCGGCGGAATAGGAGAGACGAATTTGTGCGGCTGCAGCGAGTCGATCGAGAGCATCGCGAAGAGAAACATCGCGACCGTGCAGCGACACGCGCCGGTTGAGGATGTTGTCATCCTGCGAGCCACCAGTAACAGAAGCGCGACCGGCCGGTGCACAACTGGCTTGTGCGCCGGCCAAATGGGGTGTAGCCAGAGACGGTATCGCCGCCATAGAGAACGCCGCGGCGAGCCTCAGAATTGCTCGCATTACTCTATCGCATATTGCCTTTTGCAGAGCGAACAACAGCAGTGTCGCCATGCCGCTCCATTTCAGCTCCAAGTGCAAGACGAATCACTTCCAGCACACGCTCCGGTGATTCACCAGCGAACGACGCTGTAATGTGTCGTGACGCCAGCGTCCGGTCAGGTACTTCAAGCTCGATACCATACCACTTACGCATCGAAGAAACGATTTCGGAAATGGGTGCTTCGCGGAAAACCAGCCGTCCTTTCAGCCACGCGACGTCGTCGTCGGTTACAGCCCCGCGACGTGTCACGACCTGACCGCCATTCCTGAGGACTCCGTTGTCCCCCGCCTTTAGAATTACACCTTGCTGCACAGGAGTGTTCATCTGACGAAGAGAAACAGATCCCTGCGAGACTGAAACGGAGACACCGGCGGGATCATCGCTTCTGACGGTGAACTTCGTGCCTACGTCGACGATTGCCGCATTGCCGGCGTGCACGGTGAAGGGTTTCCCTGCGTCGTGAACGACATCGAACCATGCATCGCCTTTGACTTCCACGGAACGCGACGTGGTTCCGTAGTCGGCTGGCACAGTGATCGAGCTGAGGGGTCCGATGATGACGCGGGTTCCATCAGAAAGTGTGAGAGAATCGCGTGCGCCAACGCCGGTACCGAACATTCCGTGAATGGAGGCAACGGCTGGAACAGGTGAACGATTGCGATATGCCATCCAGCTTGCGAGTCCCACTGCAAGCAGCGCTGCTGCAGCGACGGCCGGCATAGGAGGAATCCAGCGGGTCCTTCGCCTGCTGAACGCGGGATTCGCTTTGACTTTCCTGAGTGCGGCTTCGGTTTCGACGTCAGAAGGTGCGCTCAAGCGCATGCTGTCGAGCTGACGCACGAAAACCTCCCAGTCCGGAGACTGGGTATCATCAGGCGGATGGTTGTCAGCTGTCATACTCAAGCAACACGTAACCGGTGCATTACCCTCATTAACCCGTAAATTGGTGCTAATCGCCAGTTTCCCGCCACTTCAACCCGGCAAGACTTCTGGATAACAGGCAGCTTCTCGCAGGTCTAAGGAAGGGAGATGAGCGGGCATTCGACGTGCTCTTCCGGGCCTGGTATCCGTCGCTTGTCAGAGCTTCGGAATCGATAGTGCGCTCGCGCGCAGTGGCCGAAGAGATTGTGCAGGATGTGCTGCTCGAGTTGTGGAAGCGTCGTGAAACGCTCGCGAATGACAGCTCTCCGCAGGCGTACCTGTTTCAGTCTACACGCAATCGATCGCTCAATCACGTGCGCCACGAAAAAGTCGCGCAAAAAAGCGAGCCGTATGCCAGGATGCCGGAGACCGTGGATTCACTTGCGCACTCCGAGGTGGTTGAAGACGAGATGCGAATTGCAGTCGAGCGTGCAGTCGAAGCACTTCCTGATCGATGCAGGGAAGTGTTCGAGCTCAGTCGCACCAAAGGTATGACGTACACGGAGATAGCATCTTTCCTCGGGATATCTGTAAAGACGGTCGAGGCGCAAATGGGAAAAGCGCTGCGGATTCTGCGTGAAGAGCTCCGGCCGTGGATGTCATCATCGTGAACTAAGGGTTCCGCAACTGGTGTGTGTTGGATCAAAGGGAAGTGACGACAGGGGGCGTCGTGATGAAAAAGCTGCTGATATTCGGCACGGGAATGGGGATGTGGCTGGGGGCGTCCGTGACAAGAGCGCAGGACACATCACCCGTACGGGCAGCACAGCCCATCGGCATCACAGCCGAGAAAGACAGTGTGAGACCCAAACCGCGTCCGCATGCAATCGAGTACAGCGATGCGTATGCAACGCGGCTGGAGATTCACAAGATCGGCAGTTACGTGATGCTCCCGCTATTCGCTACGGAGTATTATCTGGGTGACCGGCTGATGCGGGGCGAAGACGAATCGGATGGTGTGAAAGGCATTCACGTTGGCGTAGCTACGGCGATCGGTGGCCTGTTCGCGGTGAATACGGTTACCGGAGTATGGAATCTCTGGGATTCGAGAAAGGACCCGAGCGGGCGTACAAAGAGAATCGTGCACAGTGTGTTGATGCTTGCGTCGGATGCCGGATTCGCGACTGCGGCGGCGGTCGGCAGTGACGATGATGAAGGCGGCAGCAGAACGACGCACCGGAATATCGCGCTCGCTTCGATTGGAGCGAGCACAGTTGGAACAGTGATGATGTGGTTCTTTAAATAAGAATACTGAATACTGAATGCTGACTAACTGCGTGGTCGGTCAGCATTCAGCATTCAGCATTCCAGTTTATTTCTCTTTGCCCAGTGTCTCGTCGAGCCCGCGAGCCTGGATCAGGAACTTCACGTCAGGATCGTGTCCTCTGAAGTTGCGATAGAGAACAGCATGCTCCTGCGTCGACCCGCGTGACAGGACCATGTCGCGGAATTTCTGACCATTCGCGCGCGTCATGCCGCCGTTCTCATCGAACCACGCGCCTGCATCGTCAGCGAGAACTTCTGACCAGAGATAGGCGTAGTAGCTCGACGCATAACCGCCGGGCCAGATGTGCGCGAAGTACGTTGTGCGATATCGCGGCGGAATCTCCGGCAGACCAATGTTGAACTTTGCGAGCGCGGCTGTCTCGAACTGATCCACGTCCTGCTGCGGAGCTCCCGGCGGCAGAGTGTGCCAGGCAATGTCGAGCAGCGAGGCCGCGAGATACTCCGTGGTTCCGAATCCCTGATTGAATGTCCGTGCGTTCTTGATCTTCGCCACCAGATCGGCAGGCATTGGAGCACCGGTCTGATAATGCTTTGCATAATTCGCGAACACTGCGGGTTCCAGTGCCCACTTCTCGTTGAACTGTGACGGAAATTCAACAAAGTCACGTGGAGTGTTGGTTCCCGCGATCGACGGATACTGCACGTTTGAGAACATTCCGTGCAGAGCATGACCGAACTCGTGGAACATCGTCGTCACATCGCTGAATGAAATCAGAGCCGGCTGGCCTGCAGCGGGTTTTGTGAAATTCGCGACGTTGAACACCACTGGCTTCGTTCCGGTGAGTCCGTTCTGGTCGACGAACGAGTCCATCCATGCACCACCGCCCTTCTCGTCACGCTTCCAGTAATCGGCATAGAAGAGTGCCATAGATTTTCCATCCTGGTCGAACACCTCGAATACGCGAACATCAGGATGATATACCGGAATGTCCTTTCTCTCTTTGAACGTGATGCCATAGAGCTTGTTGGCGGCGAAGAACACGCCGTTCTGGAGAACGTTGTTGATCTCGAAGTAAGGCTTGATCTGCGACTCATCGAGCGCGTACTTCGCCTTTCGCACCTGCTCCGCATAGTACTGATAATCCCACGGAGCCAGCTTGAATCCGCCCTTCTCCGCGTCGATGAGCTTCTGCATGTCAGCAATCTCTGAATGCGCACGTGCGACCGACGCAGGAACGAGATCAGTGAGAAGCTTCGTTGCATTCTCCGGCGTCTTCGCCATCTGGTTGTCGAGTGCGTAGGCCGAATAGTTCGCAAAGCCAAGCAGCTTTGCCCGATCGGCACGCAGCTGCGCGAGACGCTTCACAATATTGCGAGTGTCGTTCGAGTCATTGTGCTCGGCGCGCATTGTCGACGCCATGAACAGGCGCTCGCGGACGCCTCGGTTCTTAAGTGAAGTCTGCGCGGGATGCTGCGTAGTGTTCTGCAGTGGAATCACCCATTTGCCCGTGAGATTGCGCTGTTTTGCTGCAGCTTCAGTTGCCGCAATTTCAGCAGGGCTCATTCCGTCGAGCTGCTTGACGTCGTCAATGACGAGCGCACCTGCTTTGGTTGCAGCAAGAAGCCGATTCTGAAAATCAGTTGTAAGCTTTGCTTCTTCCTGGTTCAGCTCACGCAGCTTTGCCTTGTCCGCTTCGGCCAGGTTGGCACCTGCGCGAACGAAGTTTCGGTAATCGTACTCGAGAAGCGCCTTCTGCTGCTGATTCAGGCCAAGCGCATCACGGCGGTCGTACAGACTTTTTACGCGCTGAAAGAGCTTGTCGTTGAGGAAGATTGCGTCGGAATGCGCCGCGAGCTTCGGTGCAATACGCTCCTGAATTGCCTGCAGTGAGTCGTTGGTGTTCGCGCTGGTTATTGCGTTGAAGACCTTTGATACGCGAGTGAGCAATGCACCTGCTTTTTCCCCCGTCAGAATCGTATTGTCGAACGTCGGTGCAGCGGTCTGATTTGCGATCGCTTGGACCTCGGCAAGGTTTTGCGCCATTCCCGCGATGTAAGCA
>DASROK010000117.1:0-16115 GCA_035646915.1 Gemmatimonadaceae bacterium | reverse complement strand
TCTCGCGAGTGGCCACGTCGCTTCGCCTTAGAACCTGGCCAGCGGGGTAGCTCACGAAAGCAACTACCTCGGGGGTCGGAACACCGCTAAGCCGCAACCGAAGCGAGTTGATGAGCTCGCGAAGCCCCCGTGTTGGTGGAAGGAAAAGATCGGAACGGGTGCGGCCCAGCAGTCCGCCGCGCATTGCATGCCGCACCACAACGCTTCCGCATCCGTTCCCAAGCGCGACGCCGTACGCTGTCGTGCGACCGCGGTATCCCCGCGCGTCAGGCTGGGCCGCTGCGTATTCATACAATGTAGAAATTCCGAGCACGCTCTCGAGCGCGGTCTTGCAGGATTCAAGAACCAGCCCGCGTGCTCCCTTCACCTTGAACCTCGCGTAACCGGGAATAGAAACGGTGACTGGCACTACTTCGCTTTCCTCGCCTGGCCTATTGCCGAGAGGAGCGCGCGTGCCTTGCTCTCGGTTTCATCCCATTCGGTTTCGCCAACGGAATCTGCAACGATTCCGGCGCCTGCCTGCACCGATGCGATTCCGTCGGCAATTACGCAAGTCCTGATGGTGATCGCGAGCTCCATTGTCTTGCCTCCGCCGGCGATGAACCCGATTGCGCCCGCATATGCGCCGCGCGATACAGGCTCGAGATCATCGATGATCTCCATCGCACGCACCTTGGGCGCACCTGTCATTGTCCCTGCGGGAAATGTCGCGCGAAACACGTCCATTGCAGTGCGCTCGCGGTCAAGCATACCCTCTACCTGACTCACGATATGAAGAACGTGAGAATATTTCTCGATCCGCATGAGCTCGCTGACAGTGACTGTTCCATATCGCGAGACTCTCCCGACATCGTTGCGGCCCAGGTCAACGAGCATGATGTGCTCTGCACGTTCCTTGGGGTCGGAAAGAAGGTCCTGAGAGAGTATTTCATCGTGCGATGCATCGGTTCCGCGCGGTCGTGTCCCGGCGATAGGGCGCAGCGTGATTTTCTGATCCTCTAGCCGTACGAGAAGCTCCGGAGAGCTTCCGATTATCTCGACGCCATCGAGCACGAGATGATACATGTACGGCGACGGATTGAGCGCACGCAGGCAGCGATAGAGTGTTGTCGGATCGAAGTCTGCATCGAGCTCGATACGCCGCGCGAGCAAAGCCTGAAAACAATCGCCGGCGCGTATGTGCTCGCGAATCAGCTCGACCTTGCCAATGAAATCCTCGCGGCCGATGCTCGACCGTCCGATGGCCGGTGATGAAGACTCGAGAGTGAGACTTTCCAGCTTTGCCGCTGACTTGAGCCGCTCCTCGATGGAATCGATTGTGCGATTCGCGTCGTCGTAACGCGTTCGCAAGTCTTCACGGGAGCTCGTCTCAACGCCGACGACAATCCTTGCGTGCGACCTGAGATTATCGATGATCACCATCGAGCTCGTGAATACGAACATGGCATCAGGAATCGACGCTGATCCTGGGGGACGATTCGGAAGTCTCTCGATCAGCCGGACCACGTCGTATCCGAAGTAGCCGACGGCCCCGCTCCAGAATCGACCGAGCTCCGGGACTTCAGCTATGGATGTGCGGCCGATCTTTTCGTCGAGATCAGCAAGCGGGTCCGCGGGACTTCGCGCGGAGTGCCAGCCGCGACTGGGATCCCAGTCTTCCACGGTGCTGCCGGCAAGTCTCCACGCAGTGCGCGGCTCGGTGCCGAGGAATGTGTAGCGGGCCCACGTTTCGCCGCCGGCAGGGGCAGACTCGAGCAGGAAAGAGAACGGCTCGCGCCTGAGCTTCGCGTAAGCGGTGACCGGCGTGTCGGTGTCGAGCAGGACGTCCCTCCACACGGGAACAATCTGCGCGCGCCCTTCGGTGCCTGAGCGGGCAAGCTCGGCGAACCGCTCGAATGCCGAGCCGCTCATTTGAACATCGTGAGTCGAGTGGTGGTATTGAATTGATCCGGCACATCCCTCACGTAACTTTCCCTGATGATGCGACGGTCAATTGCGGTACTGCTCGCCGCTTGTGGAATTTCTCAAGTCGCGTCCGCTCCACGTCTGCTTGGACAGACCTGGAACGATCCGCGTTCCCGCGCGCTCGTCGAGCAGGCCACTCAACGAAGAGCGAGCCAGATTGCGGATACCGCGCTCGCCACCTACAAGGCTGCGGCGCACGGGTACCTGACGTTCCTTGCGCAGGTAGGAGAAGGGTTCACCGAGCCGCCCCGTATCGTCAAGGCCGACGAGCTCGGTCTCTCGATTTACTGGAGAGCCCCAAACCAGAGCAAGCAGCTGATTGCAGCACGCCGCGACACTCTGCTCCTGCCGACTGACATCAATTATCACCGCGATCACCTCGGAATTGTCCAGAACAACTTCCCGAACATTATCCGGCTTGGTGAGGGCGACGAGGTGCGCGATGTCCCTCATCCGCTCTCTGCCGAAGGCCTGAACGAATACGACTACTCGATCCGGGATTCCCTGCAGATACGGCTTGGTCCGCGCACGCTCGATGTTTACGAGGTCCGCGTACGTCCGAAGAACGACCGTGAGCCGCGTGCGGTCGGCGCGGTGTATATCGACCGGGAGAGCGGAGAGGTCGTGCGGATGGCATTCAGCTTTACACGCGCGGCGCTCAAGGACAAGGAGCTGGAGGATGTGAGCGTTGTGCTGGAGAATGGCCTGATCGAAGGCCGTTTCTGGCTCCCTCGCCGCCAGGAGATAGAGATACGCCGGGCTGGAACGTGGCTCGATTATCCTGCGCGCGGGATTATCAGAGGACGCTGGGAAATCTGCTGCTATGAAGTGAATGTGCCGATGAATCCCGGGCTGTTCGCCGGGCCGGAAATTCAGCTTGCTCCGCGCGGAACACCGTCACCGGTTCCATTCGCGGGCAATGTACTCGACTCACTTCCGCCCGATGTGCGTGCCGTTACCGATGCGGACGTTGCAAAAGTGCAGGAGGAAGCACGCGCGCTCGTTCGCGGTCAGGCGCTGGCGCGCACGCGAAGCACATCGCTGTCGGCGCGAAGCGTGTCGGATTTCGCTCGCGCAAATCGTGTCGAGGGACTCTCGCTTGGGGCAGGGATAAATCGCCGGCTTGGTCAGGGATTCTCGGTTACGGCACGTGCACGCTACGGTTTGTCCGACGAGAAAGTCAAAGCGCGCGGAGGAATTTCATTCAGGCGGGCGAGTGGCGCCGGATTCGACATTGCCGCGTACGACGATCACTCCGACGCTGGCGACGTTCGCGAGACATCGCAGCTGGTAAGCAGCATTGCAGCGCAGGAGTTTGGCACGGATTTAACCGATCCGTACGGCGCTCGCGGCGGAAGTCTCGGTATCAGAACGCGGCCGCTGCTCAACTGGACTGTTTCGCTGGAAGGCGCGATCGAGAGACAGCGGCCGCTGGCCGTGAATGCGACACCCGCATCAGGCATTTATGAGGCGACGATTCCAGCGACACCATTGCGCGAGCGACGGGCGACATTGTCCTTCGACCGTCCCACACGTCTTGGGCCCTGGGGATTCGAGACGCAGCTTCACGCTGACGGATCGCTGATTCAGTACAAAGCGTTCGATAACGATTATCGCAATGTGTCGCGCGTGACCGTGCGGGGAAATTTCGAGAGACCTGTTGGCACTTCGCGTATTGTGCTGCGCTCGTTCGCGGGATGGATGGCGGCAGGCGATTCAGTGCCGGCTCAGCATCTGGTGTATATGGGGGGGCCGACGTCTGCCCCCGGCTACGTGTTCCATCAGTTCGCATCGCGCGCCGCTGCATCGCAGCATGCCGAGATTCAGTTCCCGGTTCCATTCCCGTCGTTCACGCTTGGCCGCTACGGAAAGACTCCGGCTTCGATGACTCTTGCCCCCTTTGCCAACGCTGCGTGGATCGACACGAAAGGCTGGCATCCCTCGGTCGGATTCGGCGCACTGACAATCTTCGATCTGCTTCGATTCGACGTCGCGCGCGGATTACGTGATGGACGCTGGACTTTCTCCGTCGATCTATCTCGCGATCTCTGGTCGATTTTATAACTGCGTAGTCACGCTCTGCAATCGAACGATACGAGCAGTTGCAGGCCGATGAGGATATAAGCGCGAAGCAGCAGAAGATTCTCTGATGCATGCAGCCAGTCAGTGAAAACCACGCTTCGTGACGAGTGGGTGATTCCCATCATCGCTGAGCTCACGTCGATCGAGATTGCGGAGCAGGCGAGGGAAGCCGCAACCACCAGCGTTTGGGAAGCAGCGCTCAGGCTCAAGCTCATCGATCGTGGCGCGCTCATCGACACGATTTCGCGCAAATTGAGCACACTGATCGCGCCTTCGCTCGAAGCGGCCGCCGATGGTATCGCGCTTGTGCCCGAGCGGATTGCGCGCCGATACCAGATGCTCCCGCTGGCGGCGTCAGCTCATACGCTGGACATCGCGACAGCCAATCCATGGGATCTCGATGCGGAGCGATCGATTGCATTCGTCAGCGGGCGAACTCTCCGCATGTGGCTCGCATCACCGGATGAAATCGAACAGAAACTCGCCGACGCCTACTCAGCGAAATCAAAACCCTCCACTGGCAAGCCCTCGGTTGCTGCGCTCGCAGGCGAACCTGTTGTGCGTCTCGTCGATCGAGTGGTGTCATCGGGCATCGAACAGGGAGCAAGCGACATCCATCTCGAGCCCGAAGAAGACGGCATCGCAGTGCGCTATCGCGTCGACGGAATTCTCCGCCACGTGATGCTTCTCCCCAAGGCCGCGGGAATTCCGCTGGTCTCAAGGATCAAGATCATGGCAAAGCTCGACATTGCCGACCGGCTTCGCCCGCAGGGCGGCCACGCATCCGTCGGAGCCGGTCACAAGCGAATCGATCTTCGAGTGTCCACGCTGCCGGCTTCGCATGGAGAAAAAGTCGTCATCCGGATTCTCGACCCTGCAACAGCTATCAGGTCAGTTGATTCGCTCGGACTCGACGAGCTCGATGCAGGCCAGATGCAACGATTGCTCGACGTGCGGGAAGGCCTGGTGCTTGTAACGGGCCCAACAGGCTCGGGAAAGACAACCACACTCTACGCGGTGCTTCGGCAGATCCAGCAGCGCGGCCTCAACATCATCACTGTTGAGGATCCGGTCGAATACCGCATTCCCGGAATTGTGCAGGTGCAGATCAACGAGAAGGCGGGTCTCAGCTTCGCGTCGGCGCTGCGATCGATTCTGAGACAGGATCCCGACGTAGTACTCATTGGAGAGATTCGCGACAGGGAAACCGCGGCCATTGCGATACAGGCGTCACTGACCGGGCATCTTGTATTCGCGACGCTTCACACGAACGATGCGTGCAGCTCAATCACACGGCTTACAGACCTGGGTGTCGACACCGGCCGTCTCGCCGCTGCACTGAAGGGAATCGTCGCGCAGCGATTGATTCGCAAGCTGTGTCATCAATGCAGAATCGTCGCCAATGATGGAGTGCCATCGCAGCTCCGCGCGAGTCTTCCGGAAGGGTTGATGGTCTACACTCCGGTTGGATGCGACCACTGCTCGATGTCGGGATACCGCGGGCGTCTTGCGGTCACTGAGATCGTTGTCGCGGATCTGGAGCTGGAGCGTGGAATTGCGTCGGGCGTGCCTGTTGATGCCCTGACAGCGATCGCGCGTCGCTCGGGTTGCCGATCGTTATGGGAATCCGGAGTGGAGCACCTTCGTACCGGGCAGACCAGCGGCGACGAGCTGCTCCGCGTTCTCGACCAGCATGTTGCACCTGAGGCGGCCGAGGATACTCGCATCACAGACCCGGATGAGTTTGATTCTCCGCATCTTCCGTATCCGGAGCGCGAGCCTCAAATGACTCAGGTTATTGCCGGCGTCGTCGACGTCTATGTGATTCGTCCTCTGCCTGACGGATGGAAAGTCCTCACCGTCCAGCGTGCTGACAACACGCGGTGCCCTGGCGCCTGGGAAACAATCCACGGAAGGCTGAGCCCCAGTGAACATCCTGAGGACGGAGCAGTGCGCGAAGTGCGCGAGGAGACAGGCCTCGACGTTGCCAGACTCTACAATGTCACTGTGCAGCCCTTTTATCTGCACATGTTCGGCACAGTGCAGCTTGCAATTGTGTTTGCTGCATTCGTTGAGGACCCTGCGGAAGTGAGACTGAGCGAGGAGCATCAGCACTACGAATGGCTCTCGCCGCACGAGGCAGCGTCGCGCTTCATATGGCCGCGCGAGCGCGAAGCGCTGTCACACATTCTTCATCTTCTAGCCGGCGGAAATGCCGGCCCCGTTGAGGACGTGCTCCGGGTTATTTAGCCGACGTTCAGGCGGTACCCGGTTTTGCGAACTGTGAGGATGTACCGTGGCTGCGCCGGATCGTGCTCGAGCTTTCGTCGCAGCTCACCGACATGGGTGTCTACTGTGCGACTTACGACATCGGAGCCGTAGCCCCACACTTCCCGCAGAAGCTCGAGACGGCCGACCACGTTTCCGCGGCGTCGCACAAGAGCCATGAGCAGCTCGAACTCCTTGGGTCGCAGCAGAACCGGTTTCCCTTCCTTCATCACATTGTGAGTACCGGGAATGACCTCCACGTCGCCGAACCGGAACGAGGCCGCGGGATCGCGACCATTCGACTTCGCTGAGCGTCTCAACAGGGCGTTCACGCGGCCGATCATCTCGAGAAGGCCGAATGGCTTCGTGACGTAGTCGTCGCATCCTTCCCTGAACCCGCGAACCTTGTCGTGTTCTGCAGTTCGCGCCGTAAGTACGAGCACCGGGACCGTATCACCTTCGTCACGAAGGGTGCTCAACACGCGATACCCGTCCATTCCCGGCAGCATCAGGTCGAGTATCACGAGATCAGGCGACGATTCTTTCGCGCGCGCGAGGCCGTTTGCACCGTCCGCCGCGATCTCGGTCTCGAAGCCCTCGATCTCGAGATTGTTCGCGAGCCCGCGAGCGAGATCTTCGTTGTCCTCGATGATCAGAATGCGCGTCATCCGACAACCGCGCCTTCACGCGATTCGATGCGCGCTGGCGCGAGCGAGGGAATCTCCTCCTTCGCTGAAGCATCAGGCAGCTCGATCACGAATCTCGAGCCAATACCGCCCGGACCGGTCTCAACCCACGCGGAGCCGTTGTGACGTTCCGCTAGCTCACGCACGACGGCGAGGCCCAAGCCACATCCAGTCCCGACTGCGGGCTCGCCGTTCATTCCGCGCGCAAACGGAACCCAGATCTCGTCACGCGCACGGCCGGACACACCGGGACCCTGGTCATCGACGGTGAGTCGCACCGTTGCACGGCGCACAACCTGCTTCGTTTTCTGTGACGGTTCGAGCGCGAGGCGCGTGTGGCCTCTTGTCAGCGCAACAAGAACGCGGCCTGCTGCAGGCCCGTACTTCACTGCGTTGTCGAGAAGGTTGAGCGCGATCTGGCGAAATGCCTCGCCATCGACAAACCCTTCGGCGTCATTGTCGAGATTCTCGTGAATGGTCACGTTCTTGGCGGCGGCAAGCGGAACGAACCCGTCGATCACTTCGCGAACGATCGGCGCGAGTGCCTGTCGCCGTGGAGAAAGGCTTACTACCGGCCGTTCTGCTCTGGAGAATGTCAGTGTGTTATCCACCAGATGCATCAGACGGCGCGCTTCGCGCACGATGACATTCGCCGCGTCGCGGCGCTCGTTCTCGGAGCGCGTTCGCCCGAGCGTCAGTGTTTCGCCGAATAAAAGAATCTGTGCGAGCGGCGTCCTCAGCTCGTGCGAGACACTCGCGCTGAATTCGAGACGGAGACGCGCAAGCTCGTGCTCGCGCTGGAGGTTTCGCACAATGATGACAGTGAGCAATCCAGTCAGCATCAGGAGACCTACCCATACCGGAACTCTGGAGACAGGGACAACTCCTCCCTGAAGCCTGATCGTCGCGTCCGGACGGAGTGCGACTTTCATTTTCATTCCCCCGCCGAACGATCCCAGAGAAGCCGTATCTGATCGCAATCCGTTGGTCCATCCGCGCGATCGGTATATCTCCGTCCCCGACGGTGTTGTGACGACGGCAGCGAGCAGCGAATCCATCGGTATTCCGTGCGTTATCGCAACGGGAAGAATCTTTGGATTCCGCCAGAGATGTGCGAACGTAGCCTCGGCAAACCGTTTCGACGGGGTGACGAAGCCCAGGGCGCCGATCACTTTTCCGGCGGAATCCCGCTGTGGCGCAACTCCAATCACTCGCGATTGTCCGTTCTGCGACGCGAAATACATCGCGAAATTCGGGAGATTCTCGAGTGAGCCGTTCCGCAGCGACGACATGAGCCACTCTCGATCCGGCTTTATGAGAGAGGGCGAAGATGCCTGAACGGTGTACGAGCCCACCTTTGCCGCCGCCCATCCGGTTTCCATCTTCAGGTCCGGCGCGGGTGCAACGTATCGCTCTGTGGTCAACTCATTGTTCGATGCATCGAAGCGGAAGTAGTAATCCGCCGGAAGATCCATTGCGCAGTCGCATTGAGCGAGATAGCGTGCCCCGCCTAATAGCGTCGCCAGGGGTGCGATTTCATCGGCGGTGTTTGCACGGTTGCCAGCAATTCCACGGAATATCGTGGAGAGGCTGGCAGTAAGAATATTTTCTCCTGCTCGTGCCGTGCTCCACGACGCATACGCAGCGTAATCCTGCAGGCCACGCTCGGCGATCTCGCGCCGTGAGCGGCCTGTGTTCCACGCTTCGTAAACCAGAAGTCCCGCAATCGCGAACACCACCAGCAGGAGTCCGACGAGCGCGGGCATTCCAGTGCGGCTTGGATTGCGCTGCATTCCGGAATATTACAGTCGTGCCCGGGAATTCACGACGCTAATCGCTCCTCAGGCGCGCTCCTCTGAATCACCCGCTGGGCGCGAATGCGCTGCGCGTTGCGCCGGCCGTAAGCGAAGTAAACCACCATCCCGATGGCGAGCCAGATGACGAGACGCTCCCATGTTGTCCCCGGAAGAGCGACCATCTGAATGAAACAGAACAGCGCTCCCAGTATCGGAACCACGGGCACCCACGGAGTCCTGAATGGCCGTGGAATGTCAGGCGCTGTCTTTCGCAGAATTATCACGCCGAAACACACCAGGACGAACGCGAGCAGGGTTCCCATGCTTACGAGAACGCTGAGAACGCGAATAGGAGTGAGGCCGGCTGCAATCGCGACGATTGTCCCTGTGAGAATCGTGCTGACGTGCGGAGTCCGGAAGCTCGGATGAACTTTCTGAAACATGCCGGGCAGGAGACCATCTCTGCTCATCGTGAAAAAGATTCTCGTCTGCCCCAGGAGCGTGACCAGCATGGTCGAGAACAACCCGAACAGCGCGCTGACTTTGAGAATGGGGCTGAACCATGTCAGTCCCGTTGAATCGATTCCGACAGCGAGAGGATCTGCGACATTCAGCTTCGAGTAGTGCACGATACCGAGAAGCACGATAGCGACTGCAATGTAGATCACTGTACAGATTGCGAGAGATGCGAGAATGCCAATCGGCATGTCGCGCTGCGGATTCTTTGCTTCCTGGGCGGCAGTCGACACCGCGTCGAAGCCGATGTACGCAAAGAAAATGACGCCGGCGCCGCGAAGAACCCCGCTCCATCCAAACGCGCCGAACTTGCCGGTGTTGGGCGGAATAAATGGATGGAGATTGTCGCTGTTGATGTAGGCTGCGCCTGCAACGATGAATACCACGAGCACCATCGACTTGATTATCACGAGCGCAGTGTTCGTGTTTGCCGATTGTCGGATACCGATCACAAGCAGTGTCGCAACCAGCCCGACAATCAGCGCCGCGGGAAGATTGAAGATTCCCGGAGCTGTGGTTGCGCCCATCGTGACCGTTTCACCGGGAGCGCCGGACAGCGCTGCGGGAATGTGAAGGCCGGCATCAGCGAGCAGACTCGTGAAATAGCCCGACCATCCCACCGCGACTGTCGCTGTGCTCAGCGCATACTCGAGCACCAGGTCCCATCCGATGATCCACGCCAGCAGCTCTCCCATTGTTGCGTAGGCGTAGGTGTATGCACTTCCAGCGATGGGAATCATCGACGCAAACTCGGCGTAGCAGAGCCCGGCAAACCCGCATGCGACGCCTGCGATGATCATCGAGATCACAAGTGCCGGCCCCGCATTCTGCGACGCAGCGGTTCCTGTCAGCACGAAGATTCCCGTGCCGATGATGGATCCTATTCCAAGCGTGGTGAGGTTGAGCGGCCCGAGCGCGCGGCGGAGAGTATTACTCTCGGCGTCAGCCTGAAGATCTGCGATCGACTTTTTCGTGAAGAGAGTCATGATTCACGATGACCCTCCTGTGTCACGCTTTGCTATATCGGCTGTGTCAGAGAAGCGTCAGACGATTGCTGATAAATCAGCGGGGCTTTACTGTCGTGACGTCTACGGGACCGTGCGGCGCATTTGGTTTTACGCGGACACTCTTCGCGGGAATTCCAACGTTGACGTGAAAGGGTCGCACGTCCTTCGTGGCGACGGCAACCGCGCCGACCATCCCTTCCTCATTCACGTGAACGCCCGCAAGAACTGTCGCGTGATACGTGATGCGGACACCATTGTCGAGGCGGGTCACTGCATCAGTGACATCCTTCTGGTCGACAATGCTGTGCGTATGGCTGTAGATGTTCGCGTAATCGCTTATCGAGACGCGATCCCCCATCACAATGCCGCCGCGGTCGTCGAGCAGAACGTGACGATGCACAACGCAGTCATCTCCGACTTCCATGTTGTAGCCAAAGGAGAACTCGACATGCTGAAACGCCTTGAAGTTCTTCCCGACGCGCTTGAAGATTTTCTGGGCAAGGATTCGGCGAAGCTGAACGCCGATCTCGACATTCTGCGCGCCAAGTATCGTCCGGTCGAATGAATACCACAGCCAGAGCAGTGGCTTTACGCGCTGGAATTTCTCGTCGTCACATTCCGCGTAGTACTCGGGCTCGAGGGTGATGTTGCGCGGGTCCAGTGCGTCGAGCGCGAGCCTGGTTCCGGCGGGGACTGCCGAATCATTCACTGCCGTTTCCCAGTTCGATGCGTACTCGGGGTAGGTGATCTCGCACAGCACGCGCCTGCAGAGCTCAGCCCGGTTTGTCGAATCGTCAGCCAGCTCCGATTCGATCATGTGAAGCCAATCCTGTACGACGGCTGCGTTGGGTCGATCGGATAGTTTTCTCAAAGGATATATCGGCATTTCTGTGATGGTTTGAACTACGGTAGAGTGGGAAGACGAGGAAGATTTGGGAAGTCTTGGAAGGAAACCAGGAATTTCTTTTTGTCTTTAACCACAAGAAAGTAGTTCTTCCAAGTCTTTCCAATCTTCCTCGTCTTCCGACCCAACCCGTAGTTCAATTGCCTCTTGTAGCTCTCGCCTTCACAAGAGCTCGCTCTCGCTCGATGCGCTGCAGCACTTGCTCCCACAGTACACTCTGCTGACCCTGAAAGCTCACAGTCAGCGGATGATCGACGTCGATGTCACCGGAATAGACGTACACTGCGCTTTGTGTTTCGCGCTGGCGTAAACGCTGTTGACCGAATCCTGTGCTCAACGGGATTACGTCGATCGGCCTGAAGTCCTGTCCGCCACTGGTGATTACGAGCTCCATCGGGCTGAATCGCACATTCTCTTCGAGTCCGTAGAACGAGACATACCACAAATCAGGTGACCGGCCGCCAGACCTGCGGGCTATTCCATCGATTGTCCGGCGATTGCTTTCTTCCAGATCACGCAGCGCCCGATAGGAATCCGGCGTCAGCAGGCGGATCACGCTTTCATCGAGTGGAATCGCGCGCACAATCAGCCCCTGCGGCTCGAGGCGAATGGCAATCTCATCCTGCCGTAACGACCCGAAGCCTGCGGGAATTCCTGCTCGTGCGGTTGTGTCTTCAACCACTGGCGCAACTGCAACACCGCCTGCGCTCCGTGGCGGAGCGCACGCTGCAAGTGCACTGATCAAAAGAATCAGCGACGCCGCGCGGATCATTGAGAGCCGCTCCTCGTTATGTCGACGAGTGAAGCGACCGCTTCCGCCAACTCGTCGCGGCCTTCACCCGTTGCGGCGCTGAATAGAATCACCTGCTCCTTCAACAACGACAGGCTTTTCATGATTTCACCAGCCCTCCTGTCGGCCTCGAGGCGCGAAACCTTGTCCAGCTTTGTCAGGACAGCAACAGTCGGCAGCTCCAGCTCGGCCAGATAGTCAAGCATCTGGATATCGTCGTCGCTGGGATCGCGTCTAATATCCAGAAGCTGTACTACACCTGCCAGAGTCGCAGTATGCCGCAGGTACCCTTCGATCAGCGGCTTCCAGTCGGCTTTCTTTTCCTTCGAGATCTTCGCATACCCGTATCCAGGCAAGTCAGCGAGAACGAAATGCGAGTTCACCCGGAAGAAGTTGATCTCGCGAGTGCGCCCAGGCGTGCGGCTCACGCGGGCGAAAGCTTTACGGCGGACGAGAGTGTTGAGAAGGGAAGACTTTCCTACGTTCGACCTTCCCGCAAACGCGACTTCAGGAAGCTCCGACTCGGGACGCCATCCATCGGCTGCGGCCATTCCGCCAATGAACTCGAGCTTCCGGATTACGAGAGGGTCAGATCCGGAGTCGGCCACGTCAGTGCGCCGTTACGCTATCCTGCAGTCCCTGACCGCCGGCGCGCCGATGCCGCGCAATTCGTGCTTCCCGTTTTTCCGCGGCTTTCTTCAGTGAGTCTCCGCGCATTGCGACCGCCAGCACTTCATCCATCGTCTTCACAGGATGGAATCGAACAGCCGCAAGCACTTCTTCCGGCAGCTCGTCGACATCGCGAATGTTCCCGTGGGGAATGATCACGTCGGAAACCTTGTTGCGATGGGCAGCTACGGCTTTTTCCTTCAGGCCGCCAATCGGAAGCACACGGCCGCGCAGCGTGATCTCGCCAGTCATCGCGACATCGCCTCGCACCGCAACTCCCGTCAGCGCGCTGATGACACTCGTGGCAATCGCAATTCCTGCCGACGGTCCATCCTTTGGAGTCGCGCCAGCAGGCATGTGAATGTGAATGTCGCGGTTGCGATAGAAGTCGGGATCGAGTCCAAGCTCCTTCACACGCGTGCGCGCATAGCTCAACGCCGCGCTTGCGGACTCTTTCATCACATCGCCGAGTGTGCCGGTGAGCTGCACCTTTCCTCTTCCTTTCACTACGCTCACTTCGATCTCGAGCACTTCGCCGCCGACACTCGTATATGCGAGTCCTGACGCAACGCCGACCTTGTCGTCGAGAGAAGTATCATCCGGATCGAATGGAGGCGTGCCCAGCAGATCCTTGAGGTCAGCGACCGCAACAGTCTGCTTCGTCGATTCCACTGCATTCTCAGCCTGTCTGCGAGCGAGCTTGCGGCCGAGGCGCGCCAGGCGTCTCTCCATCTCGCGAACGCCTGCTTCGCGCGTGTACCCGCGCATGATCGCAGCCAGAACATCGGGCTCGAGCATTACGTTCGCTGGATCGATTCCATTCGCAGTGAGCTGCCGCGGCAGGAGATACTCGCGTGCGATGGCCAGCTTCTCGTGGTCCAGATAACCCGCGAGCCGGATGATCTCCATTCTGTCGCGCAGCGCTTCCGGAATTCCGTTCAGGCTGTTCGCCGTGGTGATGAACAGGACCTTCGAGAGATCGTAGTCGACCTCAAGATAGTTGTCGTTGAAGGTCGTGTTCTGTTCCGGATCCAGCACTTCCAGCAAAGCGCTCGCCGGATCGCCCCGATAATCCTGGCCGAGCTTGTCGACTTCGTCGAGGAGAATCACCGGATTCACGACTTCAGCGCGACGCATTGCCTGAATGATTCGTCCGGGCATCGATCCGATATATGTGCGGCGATGTCCGCGAATCTCAGCCTCATCTCGAACGCCGCCCAGTGCCATGCGGATGAACTTTCGTCCAAGTGCGCGGGCGATCGACCTGCCGAGTGACGTCTTTCCAACGCCCGGCGGTCCAACGAGACACAGGATCTGTCCTTCGACATGGCCAACCAGCGCCATCACCGCGATGAAGTCGAGAATGCGATCCTTGACTTCCTCGAGCCCGTAGTGATCCTCGTCGAGAATGACCCGCGCATGCTGAACGTCGAGCACTTCCTCTGTTCGCTCTTCCCACGGAAGCGCGACAATCCAGTCGATGAAGTTGCGCGACACCGTGAACTCCGGTGACATCGGCGACATGCGGCGCAGCTTTCGGAGCTCACGATATGCGCGAGTCTTTACCAGCTCGGGCATCGGCTTCTTCGTTACCAGCGCCTCGAGATCACCGAAGTCATCGCCGTCATCTTCGCCGAGCTCCTTGTGAATCGCGCGCAGCTGTTCCTGCAGGTAGAACTCGCGCTGATTCTGGAAAAGCGCTCCGCGAACGTCGTCATCGATCTTTCGCTCGAGGCGAAGCAGCTCGTTTTCAGCTCCGAGCGTGCGAGAGAGAGACTCGAGAAGATCTTTCAGGGATCGAGTCTCGAGAAGCTTCTGCCGCACGTCGAATTTCACCGCGATGTGCGCGGCAACACCCCACGCCTGTCGCTCTTCGGATTCAGTGCTCTGAATGAGTCCGACAACTTCCGACGGAATCCGCCGATGCAGCGCGACGTACTCCTCGAACAGCGACACGACCCGATTCGCGAGTGCGCGTGTCTCCGTTTCGGAAACGGGATCGATCCACTCCATCGGCTCGGCTACCGCGCGCATGAATGGGCCGCCCGAGATGTATCGGGTCACGCGTGCGCGCGCGAATCCTTCGACCAGGACGCGTGTGCTTCCGTTTGGAAGCCGCGCAACCTGGAGGATGCGGCCGAGCACTCCGGTACGGTGCAGGTCGGCGGCGCCGGGTTCCTGCGTTTCCCCTTCTTTCTGGGAAACCAGAAGAATCAGCTTGTCGGTTTCGACAGACGCGTCGATTGCAGCAAGCGATGGCTGCCGGCCAACGAGCAGAGGAATCACGACGTACGGAAAAATCACCACGTCGCGAAGCGGCAGAACCGGAATGCGGGCCTCGGCTTGAACCTTCTCGCCGTCCCGCGCGAATTCAGTTGGCACTACGCGCTTACGCTTCTTTCTTGCGGCGCAGCGGCGATATCTCGAGCAGTGGCTGAGTGCCGTTCGTGATGCAGGATTCCGTGACTTTCACTTCGACCACATCCTCGCGGCTCGGAAGATCGAACATCACTTCCATGAGCACCTCCTCGAGAATTGCGCGAAGTCCGCGTGCGCCTGTTCCGCGCTTCAATGCCTTCTGCGCAATCGCGGTGAGCGCGCCTTCGTCGAACGTGATCTTCACTTCCTCGAGACCGAAGAGCTTTGTGTACTGCTTGGTGAGAGCGTTCTTCGGCTCCTTGAGAATGCGAACAAGCGATTTCTCGTCGAGAGCTTCGAGGGCGACTGTGACAGGAAGGCGGCCGACGAGCTCCGGGATCATTCCGTAGCGGAGAAGATCATCCGGCTCGACTTCACTGAACATCTGCGTTGCAGAAGCCTGATCTTTCTTGCCGGTCAGGTTGTTGAATCCAATCTGCCTGCGGCCCGTGCGTGCCTCGATGATTTTTTCCAGACCGTCGAACGCGCCACCGCAAATGAAGAGAATGTCCTTTGTGTTGAGCTGGATGTATTCCTGCTGCGGATGCTTCCGCCCGCCCTGCGGCGGAACTGAAGCGACAGTGCCCTCGATGATCTTGAGAAGAGCCTGCTGCACGCCTTCGCCGGAAACGTCGCGAGTGATGCTCGGATTCTCCGACTTGCGCGCGATCTTGTCGATCTCGTCGATGTAGACAATTCCGCGCTCGCACTCGGCGATGTTGAAGTCGCCTGCCTGGAGAAGGCGGACGAGAATGTTCTCGACATCCTCACCGACATAACCGGCTTCGGTGAGCGTCGTTGCATCGGCGATCGTAAACGGCACGTCGAGTATGCGAGCGAGCGTACGTGCAAG
Organism: Gemmatimonadaceae bacterium; assembly: GCA_035646915.1. Lineage (GTDB taxonomy): Bacteria > Gemmatimonadota > Gemmatimonadetes > Gemmatimonadales > Gemmatimonadaceae > UBA4720. The sequence continues at coordinate 161 of DASROK010000117.1, read as the reverse complement.
AAGCGTCTTGCCGACGCCTGTTGGTCCAATGAGGAGAATGTTCGACTTGTCGAGCTCTACGTCGTCGTCCTTCAGCGACGTGGAGTTGATTCTCTTGTAATGATTGTAGACCGAAACCGACAGCGCTTTCTTCGCCTGCTCCTGGCCAATCACGTACTGGT
>DASROK010000116.1:0-2729 GCA_035646915.1 Gemmatimonadaceae bacterium | reverse complement strand
GTATCATGGCGATTCAAGCGTTCTGCACTTGTTCCTTTCAATGGTAGACGACGGTCACATCGACAGCCACGCTCATCAACTTCACTCCGAGATTGGAAAGTGACTGAGCTTGGGCGAGAGATGCACGGATGGGCGACTGATCTTTTTCCGATCTGTCGCAGCATCACCGGCGATGGAGTGAGACAGACGCTCGCGTATCTGTCGAACATCATTCCCGATTTGTCGGTCTACGAAGTGATGAGCGGAACGCCGGCCTTCGATTGGACGGTGCCGAACGAGTGGAATGTTCGAGCCGCCTACATCGAGGACGAGCAGGGCCGGCGCATTGTCGACTTCGCGCGAAACAATCTTCATCTCGTCGGATACTCGGAGCCCGTCGATAAGGTGCTCACGCTCGAGGAGCTTCAACCGCACCTGCATTCGCTTCCCGAGCAGCCGCATGCAATTCCATATGTCACGTCCTATTACTCAGGGCGTTGGGGATTCTGCCTCACTCAGGAGCAGCGCGATCAGCTTCCGCAGGGACGATATCACGTCGTTGTGGATTCGACTCTTGCGCCGGGATCGCTGACTTATGGCGAGGTGATACTGCCGGGATGGGAAGAGAAGGAAGTTTTGTTATCGACCTATATCTGTCATCCATCACTGGCTAACAATGAGCTTTCGGGTCCTGTCGTTACTACCGCACTCACGCGCTGGCTCGCTTCTCAGGAAAAGCGACGATACACGTATCGCATCCTATTCATTCCCGAGACGATCGGCTCGATAGTGTATCTCAGCTCTCATCTCGATGACATGAAGAAGAACACCGTCGCCGGATTTGTTCTGACGTGCATCGGTGATGAGCGAGCGTACTCATTCCTCCACTCGCGCGAAGCGAATACAGTCGCCGATCGCGTCGGCTCGATCGTGATGAAGCATCACGCGCCGGATTTCGTCGAGTATTCGTACCTCGATCGCGGCAGCGACGAGCGACAATACTGCAGTCCGGGTGTGGACCTTCCCGTCGTGTCGATCATGCGCACGAAGTACAACAGCTACCCGGAGTATCACACGTCTCTCGATGATCTTTCGCTCATTACTCCTGCGGGACTGCAGGGCGGTTACGAGGCAGTGAAAAAATGCATCGAGCTGCTCGAGCACAATTTCACTTATCGCGCAATGACTTTGTGCGAGCCGCAGCTTGGAAAGCGCGGCCTCTATCCGACATTGAGCACGCGCGGGGCGGGTTATGCAGTGCGCAACATGACGAATGTTCTCGCGTACTCGGACGGAACACGTGATGTTGCGCAGCTTGCACACGACATCGGTCTCAATCCGACAGAAGCTGTGATGATCTGCGAGCAGCTGGCCGACAAAGGTCTTCTCGAGCGCGTTTAAACTGTGATCAGCGGAAAGCGGGTAATGGTTGTGCTTCCGGCGTACAACGCCGGCAAAACTCTCGAGCGCACAATCTCCGAAATTCCCGACGGACTCGTCGATGACTTATTGCTTGTCGACGATGCATCTGGCGACGACACAATCGAAGTGGCAAAACGGCTCGGGATTCCATACGTGGTCCATTCGGAGAATCGCGGCTACGGAGGAAATCAGAAAACGTGTTACACCGAAGCGCTCGCGCGGGGAGCTGACATCGTCGTGATGCTGCATCCCGATTACCAGTATTCGCCGAAGCTGATCGGCGCGATGTCATGGCTTGCCGCCTCGAGCGAGTTCGACGTCATACTCGGCTCGCGCATTCTTGGAAGAGGTGCAATCAAGGGTGGGATGCCGAGGTACAAGTACTACTTCAATCGCCTGCTTACGGCGTTTGAGAACATCATGCTCGGCATCAAGCTTTCTGAGTACCATACGGGATATCGGACTTTCACGCGGCACGTTCTCGAAACGCTGCCGTTGAATGAATGCTCCGATGATTTCGTGTTCGACAATCAGATGCTGGCGCAGGCGGCGGCGTTTGGATTTCGAATCGGGGAGATCTCGTGTCCCACGCGTTATTTCCCTGAAGCGTCATCGATCAACTTCAGGCGATCAGTGGTTTACGGGCTGGGGGTTCTGGCAACGTCCGTGAAGTTTCGGATGCATAGGAGTGGAATGAGGCGGGATCGGTTGTTTGATCCAAACGGGGCGAAGCTTCCATCCCCTGCGTCAGCTACTCTTAAGGGATAGGCCATACAGCAAAACAATGAGCACGAACACGTGCGCCTCTTTCACTTAGGCTGCATCCTCCACCGTCCAGCCTGAACCTCGTACGTCATGACCGCCGCATCTCCAAACGAATCCGGATTAGACGCACCGCTAAACGTGTACGCCCCGAGGATCACCGTGCCCACCCCCTGATTCTTCACGCCCCGCGAGAAAGCCTTTCCCCGCGCATCGGTAATCCGCAAATCGGTAACTGAGCATCGATGACACGAGTCATCGATTCGTACTGCGTAGCTGTCATCCACAGTGGTCTTTGCCGAAGCATGATCACGCGACGTAATGCTCGAAACACTCACGTCATCGCACCCTGAAAGCCGAACGATATTTCCCGACGAATATGATGAAGCAACTCCCACTATTTGCGACGAATCGCACGAGTGCATCTGAATACAGCCGGTATCAAATGCGCCGCCCAGGTAATTGATTCCCATGATTTGTGTCTGGCGCGCGTTACGTACTCCAATCCCACCGGCGCGCTTCTCCGTCACCTGCTGGATGAAGCAACCGATGATGCTGTTGTATCC
>DASROK010000115.1:0-5788 GCA_035646915.1 Gemmatimonadaceae bacterium | reverse complement strand
AACCTGAGCAGCCCTCGAGGCTCGCGAAAAAAGTGACAGTCAACTTCGATTCCCCGGAGAGTCCATCGAACGGTGCTGAGCGCGCGACGGAGTTCGACCGTCTGCGTGAGCTGCTTCTTGGCCCGGAACAGAATCGGATCGAAGAGCTTTCAGACGAGCTGCGATCGCGCGAGCTGACAGAAGAAGAGCTCGCTGAAAAACTCCCCGAAGCAATTGCCCTTCGCTCGTCGCGAGACGATCAGCTTGGCCGCGCTTTGAGCCCGACGATCGAGACTGCGCTGAGAGAATCAATACGCCGTGACCCGCAGGAAATGGCCGCCGCGATTTTCCCCGTGCTCGGCCCGGCAATTCGAAAATCAATTGCCGAGACAATGGCTTCACTGGTTCGGTCGATCAACAATGCGGTTGAGCAGAGTCTCTCCGTTCGAGGAATGCAGTGGCGCGTTGAATCGTGGCGCACCGGCGTGCCATATCCCGAGATCGTCATCAAGCACGCGCTCGTGTACAGAGTGGAGCAGGCGTTCCTAGTGCACGCCGAGACTGGATTGCTGCTCGAGCACGTTTCCGCTCCTGAGCTCGATCTGCCCGACGCTGATCTGATCTCGAGCATGCTCTCGGCGATTCAGGATTTTGTTCGCGACTCCTTCCGTCCGGGCGAAGGGGCAATGCTTCGCACTTTCAATGTTGGTGAATACACAGTTCAGGTCGAAGCAGGGCCCCGCGCACTGCTCGCGGTTGTGATTCGCGGCCAGGCGCCTGATGACGTTCTGAGAAAACAGCAGGACACTCTGGAGACAGTGCATCTCGAGTTTGCGAGCCAGCTGGCAGACTTCAATGGAGATGCAACACCGTTCGTGCCGTCGCGGCCGCTTCTCGAGGATTGTCTCGAGACTGTGCTCAGCACCTCGAAGCCAAAGGGAAAAGCCGCGTGGCTCAAGTGGGTGATTCCACTCGCGCTCGTGCTAGTCGTTCTCGGTGGTTTATGGTTGAGAGCAACAATGCGATGGAATCGCGGGCTTGCCGCGCTTCGCGCGGAGCCGGGAATTGTTGTAGTCGACGCGTCGCGCGGCTGGGGAGGCTGGCAGATCTCCGGACTTCGCGATCCCGTTGCGCGCGAGCCGCGCGCGGTACTCACCGCTGCGGGAATTACGCCGAGCGCGCTCGACGACAGGTGGGAGCCTTACCTGTCGCTCAACCCGGCTCTCGTCGCAGCGCGCGCACTTCGCGGAGTGGATTCCCTGAGAAAAGCAATTCAGTCCGACAGGATTCTTTTTGCGCCGGGCTCGTCGCAGCTCGACGAGACTGCGATCGCAAAGCTTACTTCCCTCGCCGTTCGATATCGTCAGCTCGAACAGGAATCTGTGCTTGCAGGCGGGGCAGTAAGGCTCGAGCTCATCGGCCGCACTGATCCCAGCGGCACCGACGCAACGAATGCGGCTCTCGCGGGGAAACGGGTCGATGCGGTTGCCGGGTGGCTCGAGTCATCCGGAATTTCACCTGCAAGGCTGGCTCACAACGCGCTGGCTACGGCGCAGCCAATCACCTTGCCGGATTCTTCAGAGAGTGCCAAAGTCAACAGAAGCGTGTCATTCTCTGCAATATTCTCCGCGAACTCCCGCGGGAGACAGTGATGATCCAGAAGAAGATCTGCATGGTCGGTGTGCATGGAACGGGGAAGACCTGCCTCGTGCAGCAGTACGTTCAGGGAATTTTCTCCGTGAAGTACCTGAGCACAGTGGGCGTGAAGATCGATCGCAAGCTGGTGAAGGTGGGCGATCAGGATGTCACTCTCATGCTGTGGGATCTGGAGGGACGCGATGGCACCCGCGATGTCAGCCAGAGCTACGTGCGCGGGGCACACGGCATCATCTACGTGGTGGATGGCACCCGACCCGAAACCGCGTCTCAGCTTCAGGACATCAGGAAGATCGTGACAGACGCGGTTGGAGAAGTTCCCTCAATCGTCGCGCTGAACAAGTCCGATCTGAAGGACGAATGGAAACTGTCAGCGAATGACGAGCGGGACGCAGGCTCTCCCGAGATGCATCGTCTGAAAACCAGCGCAAAGACGGGCGAAGGAGTTGAGGCTGCATTCCGATGGCTCGCCGAAAAGACAATGTCTGCGGGAGGAAAATCGCCATGACGGTGATCATCGACAGCTTCGGGATAACGGACAAAGGGAAAGTCCGCTCGAACAACCAGGACAACTTCCTCATAGTCGACATCTCAAAGTCGGTCGCTGTTCGTCACTCGAGTCTGTCAACGGATGCGCTGGGCAATCGATTTGGAATGGCCGGCGGACATCTCTTTGTCGTTGCTGACGGAGTAGGTGGCGGGCCAGATGGCGATCGCGCAAGCGAAGGCGCGATCACCGCACTCCTCGGTTACGTAACCGAGACGGTTGGATGCTTCAACAGCTACTCGCCGTCAAAGGAGCACGAGCTGTTCGACAAGCTCGAGGCAACGGTGCAAAGCGTTCACGAAAAGCTTCTCGAGGAGGGTGACGTATCACGTGGACAGTCGCCGGCAACCACGCTGACGATGGTCCTGTTGATATGGCCTCGTGCGTATCTGGTGCACGTTGGCGACAGCAGGGCGTACGTGCGCCGGCGCGGCGGAGTGCAGCAGCTTACCCGCGATCAGACAATCGGCGAATACATGGTGAGCATCGGTGCATGGACTGACGAGCAGGCTGCCAGAGCAAAGCCTGCGGCAACGCTGTCGAGTGCAATTGGCGGATCGGAGCTCACTCCGGTTGTCGGGCTCATCGACCTCGAGCCCGGCGATGGACTGCTTCTCTGCACAGACGGTCTTACAAAGCACGTTGGCAACGATCGCATTGCCGACGTGTTCGGAACACCCGGAGATGCAGAAGCGGTGGGAAGACAGCTGCTGGGTGATGCGCTCAATGCGGGCGGCACCGACAACATCGCAGTGATTGTGGTGAACTCGGAAGCCTGATCAGGCTACAGCTTTTCGGTCTGAAATCTCCAGAGCTGAAAACAGCGCGCTGACTACTGCTGGATCGAAGTGCAGCCCGGAACTCCGCTGGATGAGGCCGAGGACCGAGGACCGCGGCCATTCCGGGCGGTATGCGCGTGGATGCGACAGCGCATCGAGAACATCGGCTGCCGCTACGATCCGCGCTTCGACCGGAATGTCGTCGCCTCTCAACTTGTGAGGATATCCAGTCCCATCCCATTTCTCGTGGTGACTCAGCGCAATGCGTTCAGCAAGCATCACCACATCGGAGCTGCCACCGGAAAGAATTCGCGCGCCGATCACAGTGTGCGAAGCCATTACGGCAAATTCTTCTGGAGTGAGTTTTCCGGGCTTGAGCAGAATCGAATCGGGGATCCCGATTTTCCCGATGTCATGGAGACGCGCAGCGAACTTGATCATCTCCGAATACTCACTGCTGAAGCCGAGCGCTCTGGCAATCTGACCGGAGATTTCGCCGACACGCTCGGTGTGCCTGCTCGTTTCACCGTCGCGAAATTCTGCGGCGCTGGCGAGACGCTCCAGCACTTCTCCCTGTGACAGCTCCAGCTCCCGAGTGCGCTCACGCACTCTTGTCCCCAGCTCGGCGTTGTGTTTCTCAAGCGAGAGATACAGGGAGCGCGCCTCGAGGAGATTGTGAATCCTGAGCAGCACCTCTCCCTGGTCGAACGGCTTGGCCAGAAAATCCTTTGCTCCCAGCGACAGTGCGCTCTTCTTGGATTCCGCGCTTGCATCGCCGGTCAGAATCAGCACCGGCAGAAAAGTCTCGCTGAGATGTGAAGCAAGATCTTTCAGTATCTGGAAGCCATCACGACCGGGCATGTGCAAGTCGAGAAGAACCAGATCCGGTTGATACTCTGAAAACACGTGCATGAAGCGCGCGGGGTCGGTGAGCGACCTCAGGTTCAGATATCCTGCGCGCTCGAGAATTCTCGTCAGCACGTCGACGTTGAGCTCCTGATCGTCGATGACGAGAATGCGTGCTGCGCTTTGTTCGCCGCAGGGAAGTGTCATGCGGACCGCGCTACGTCATTGTTCGACAACAGCGCCTCACGCAGTTTCGAGAGGAGCAGCTCAGGCGTGAACGGTTTCTCGATGAAGAGCGCGCGCAAATCGCGCAGATTGCTGCGAAGCTCTTCGTCATCCGTGTACCCGGACATGAAAACAATCGGCAGGTCATGATTTCTAGACCTGATGCGATGCGCGAGCTCGCGACCGCCCATGCCAGGCATCATCATGTCAGTGACGATGATGTCGAACGCCTCGTTGCTTCTCTCGAATTCGTTGAGTGCGCTTTGACCGTCCTTTCTGTCTACCACGGAATATCCAGCGCGCCTGAGCAGTCTCGCGGACACTTCGCGAACGGCGTCTTCATCCTCGACGAGCAGAACTCTCTCAGTTCCGCGAAGATCTTCGACACGAACCGAAGCACGCTGAATCGGACGCACGGCGTCGTCGGCCCGCGGCAGATAAATCTTGAACGTCGTTCCCTGACCGGGCTCGCTGTACACCCAGACGTAGCCTCCGGATTGCTTCACAATTCCGTAGACCATGGCGAGGCCAAGTCCTGTTCCTTTACCGCTTTCCTTGGTTGTGAAGAACGGCTCGAAGATTCGCGCCTGAGTCTCGCGGCTCATTCCGACGCCGCTGTCACGCACAGCAACCATCACGTAGTCGCCGGGCTCCGTAACGCCGACACCATGCTGTTTCATGTACGTGGAATCGAGAGCCGCATTGGCGGTCTCGATTCGAAGACGTCCGCCATCGGGCATTGCGTCGCGGGCATTGAGCGCAAGGTTCACGAGAACCTGCTCGATCTGACCCGGATCAGCGTTCACCATGCCGAGCTTGAGGTCGAGATGCGTGGTAAGCTGAATTGACGGTCCGAGCACGCGATTCAGCATCTGCTCGAGATCGCGCACTGAATCGTTGAGATCCATCACGCGCGGCTGCATGATCTGGCGCCGGCTGAATGCGAGCAGCTGTCTCGTGAGATTTGCGGCATGATCGACAGCCTTTGCAATGCCCACTGCCTCCCGCCTCGATGGATGCCCTTCCGGCAGATCCTCGAGAAGAAAATTGTTGTAGGTGCGGACAGCGGTGAGGATGTTGTTGAAGTCGTGCGCGATTCCGCCGGCGAGCCCTCCGATTGCCTCCATTTTCTGCGCATGACGCAGCTGGTCCTCGCTGCTGCGAAGGAGGTCTGAAGCTTCGCGTGTGTGGCGGACGAACGAATCCTGCAGAAAGATCCCGGTCAGCATCACCATCGTTCCGAAGAGCGCAGCAACGAGCGCGAAATCAAAGCGGCCTTCGATTGTCGGAATTCCGAGGAATGTCTGGTATTCCCCGATACCGAGCGCGTGCGCGGCGATCATCGCGATGAACGCGGCAGCCGAATAGGCGCTGACGAAACGACCGAGACCCTTGGGGAGAGTGGTGAACGCGGCATTCGCGACGACGAGATAGACGGTCGCGCCCATCCACCATCCGCCGCCCACGACAGCGTGAAACCCGGTCAGCAGAGTGATGTCGGTTGCGAACATCACCGCCTGCATGGATTCGGGCGATGTGATTCTCGAGAGCGGCCTGAGCGTGACGTCGTAAAACATCGCGACGAAGAGCCAGATTCCAAGCAGGATAAAAGCACCGTCGGGGACCGGGTATGCGACGAGTCGCACGAGCCCCATGACTCCCACGAAACTCAGGAGTACGGCAAGGCGCTTTGAATTGATCGATCTGGCCTGGTCGAGGGACCGGGAGGCATGGCTGTCCATAGTCTTTGAAAGAC
>DASROK010000114.1:0-3869 GCA_035646915.1 Gemmatimonadaceae bacterium | reverse complement strand
GCACTCGTCATCGTAAACAACATCCGAAGAGTGATCAGACGTCCAGCTCATTCGATTGTTGCCGCCGCGGGAAATCGAGTTTCCAAACCCGCATATCTCCGGTCTCGATGCGAAGGTCATTCGCACCTTTCCATCGCGCACCGCGGCAACTCTGCTCGCGACAGACTGGCCTTCAACGTCACGGGATATGAAGCTCGCGACGACAATGAGCGTCGCGACTGGTACGAATCTATTCTTCAGCATGACGACACCTATCTGTTGATGATATCGGAGAGAAACGCAGAAACTCTCGAGTCTTTCGATTGTCCGAGCCAGAACAAAGCTTTACGGCGCACGTCGCGATCGGGGTCGTTTTTCGCGATGTCCATCAGCTTGTCGAGTGCGGCAGGCTCGTGCCGCTGCGAGAAGACGAAGATCATCTGATCCTTCATCTCCTGCTCCCGCATCCTGCCGTACATCGCTGACAGCTGATAGAACGGAGTGCCAGTCTGGCCGGCCCAGAAGAGAGCCTTCTTGCGGATCTCGATGGATTCATTCGCGTTGCCCGCCAGATCGACAAGCCATTTCTGGCTCTCATCGTCGTTCTGCTGTGAGATCGAGAAGATGATCTTGTCCCTTACATCCTCGTCGCGAACTTTTCTGAACAGCTGACGCAGATAATCGCCGCTCTTTTCGGTGCGGCTTTGTCCGAGCCAGAAAATTGCCTGGCCGCGAAGGTCGTCAGAGCGCGATTCATTCTCTGCAATCGCGCCAAGGCGTGAGGTGATATCGACGCTGTCGGCGAGCGTGACCGGGAAGATTGCTTCACCGCTCCCGCGTCCATCGTCGCGGTTTGCAACACCCAGCAGATAATCCACTGCGTCCCGCGTTGAGACGGTACCGAGGTCGGTCGCGTCATTCAAGCGCCAGCGTCCGCCAACGTAGCTGCGGATCTTCGATACTTTCCCATCGCGAAGGGAAAGTACGACTCTCACTGGTCCTTCGCTGCAGTCCTGATCGTACTCGACATCGGTCTGACGGTCGCCGCCGTTCCAGCTTCCCCTGCCGTTTCTGTCGTGACTCGCGCTTGTGGAGATTCCGTTGTTCCAGCCACAGATATCATCTCGCGACGCGAATGACATTCTGACTTTTCCATCACGGACCTGCGAAACGCGGCTCGCAATCGACTGCGCCTCGGTCCGGTGGGGGAGCAGGCACGCGGCTACTACGAGCGTGCCTGCTGCGGTGTACTTTGCGATCGATCCACGCATCACCAATACTCCTTATCTGTTGATCATGTCGAGCAGGAACTGCTGCACACGCGGATCGCGCGACTGGCCGAGCCAGAAGATGGCTTTCTTGCGCAGCTCGGAATCCTTGTCGTTCTTCGCGATGTCCATCAGCTTGTCGACAGCCGCAGGCTGATTGTTGCGTTGCGAGAGAACGAAGATCACCTGCTCCTTCATCTCCTGATCGCTGATCCGTGAGTAGAGTGGAATGATCGCGTCGATTCCCACTCCGCTCTGTCCCGCCCAGAACAACGCTTTCTTGCGCAGCTCGACGTCTTCCTTGTCGTTCACGGCAATGTTCATCAGCCAGGTCTCATTCCCCATTCCCCGGCGCTGCGAGAGCGAGAACAGAACCTTTTCCTTCAGCTCGTCATTGTCGAGCCGGGTGTAGAGATTGCGCAGGAAGTCATTGTTCTCCTGCGAGTTTCTCTGACCGAGCCAGAAGATTGCCTGGCCTCGCAGCTCAGTCGATGCGCCCGCTTTCGTTGCAAAGTCACGCAGGATTGCACTGCCACGCGAGCTTCTGTGCTGCGAGAGAGCGAACAGCGCCTTGTTCTGAAGCTCTTCATCCTTCGAGTTCCTGAGGATGTCCTCGAGCATGTCGACTGCGCGCTCGTCGGGAACCTGCGACAGCCAGAACACTGCCTGCTGGCGAACTTCTGAATCAGGATCATTGCGTGCGATCTTGAGAAGAAGATCCGCGGTCTGCGGCGTGCGCTTCTGTGACACCAGGAACACTGCCTTGCGACGCAGTGCTGCCGAGCATTCATCGCGACGCTCCAGAACCTTGGTGAGGATCGGCATTGCGCGATCTGCATCCATCTGAAGCAGCGCATTCAATGCTGCAACGCGCTCGTCATCCTCGTCATCAGCATTAGGGCAGTTGGAGCTGGAGCTCGAGCTGGACCTTGAAGATCTGCTCGCACGCCCCTCAGCCTTTTCCGCGGCCTTCTCTGCTTTCTCGGCATCACGCTCAGCTTTTGCGAGTGAGCTCGCGCTGGCGCTCACTTCTGCTGCGCATGCTTCGTCTCCTTCTCGCGCGAGCTCGCCGCAGATTCGCGTACGAAGTGTGGCTGCATCACCCTTGGCGACGTTCGGATGAAGGCTCTTCAGTCTCGTGAGAACCTGAATCGCCGAGCGCATCCGGTCAGTGCCGCCCAGTCGATAGTTGGAGAACGCGAGGAAGTACATCGCATCTCCGTGGTACTGATAGTTCGGATACTGCCCGACAACGCGCTCGAACATCTGCGAGGCTCGTGCGAAATCACCCTTTGTGAATGCTTCGCGGGCTGCGCGGTACAGCGAGTCTGCCGGGTCCTGCGTGTTTGTCGCGGTGACGTAGCGCGGAGCGCTCGACGCCGGTGTTTCCGCAACTGGTCCCGCAGTGAATGCAGCGGTGACCACGATTAGTGCGATTGCTTTCATCTTCTCTCCAGAATTCCGTTGCTGTCCGCGGGAATCGCGGAACGCAGTCTTGTCATCACATGTCCCTCGAGAATGCTTCCTTCAATGAGCTGCCGGTCTTCGGCTTTTGCGTCGGGGGCGAGTTGTACGATCTGTGCGAGAACCATCTCCAGATCCTGGAGAAGCTTCGCTCGCCTTGGGTCGTCACCCGCGGGCGAATCGAGGAGCAGGCGAGTATTCGAAAGAAGGCCTTTCGCCCACCCCGCGAATTGTGCGTTCATGGCCGCGTCGCGCGACCCGACCGAGAACGAAGTCAAGAGCACCTCTGCATCAGCGAGATGCCTTACCATTGCAACGTTGTAGATCCTTGAATCCGCGGGCGCTGCCGGATTGACCGCGAAGCGATTCGGGCTCTGTACCGGCTTGATCACTCGAATCTGCGGATCGCGACGAATCTGCTCGCGAGTGCGAGCGGTCGCCGGACGGCTGTCACCAGTCGCCGGACGACGGTCGTCGGTCGCCGGACTACGGTCGCCGGTCGTCGGACGACTGTCATCGGTCGTCGGCCGGTTGTCGACGGGCGACTGGTGACTGTCGACCGGCGACGGCTCCGAGCCGATCTCGTCTGTCGATTTTGGGAGCGACGCCGGTGCATCTGCAACGTGCTTTGGTGCACTGGTGTATCGGCCGATTCCAATTCCCGTCTCGATCAGAAGAACGGCAGCTGCCGCCATTCCAATCCATGCGTACTTCACGCCGAAGCGGCGCTGTGCTGTATATCCCGTCGGCGTCCCGCCGGCGGTGACATGAAGTCGCGGACCCGGCGCGCTACGCGCGGCCAAGATCGCTTCCCACATCTCATCCCTGGGAGTAACGGGCGGGCGATTGTAGTCGCTCGCGGCGCTCCTCAAGATTTCGTCGATGCGGTCTTCTTCACTCATTGATCCATTCCCCTCTGAAGTCTGCGAGTGCTTCCCGCAGCTTTGCCCTGCCCTGAAAGAGCCTCGTCTTCGAAGTGCCCGGCGGTATGCCAAGCGCGGCTCCTATCTCTTCGTGTGTGTATCCTTCGACATCATGCATCAGGAAAACCGTTCGGTATTTCTCGCTCAGCGCGTCGATCGCAGCCTTCAGTCTTGTCTTGAGGTCGGGCTCGGCTTCGCGCGTGAACACTCCGATCGATGATGCCGCCTCGATTGG
>DASROK010000113.1:0-4120 GCA_035646915.1 Gemmatimonadaceae bacterium | reverse complement strand
CGCGCGCTGCGGTGCATTCTCCAGAACAGCGCGCCAATTCGGTCTTCCGGCGAAACCTGAAACCCGTGATCCCAGAGAAACATCTCCCAGTAGAGCGACTGGCCTTCGCCCCAGAACGGCGTCCAGAAAATTCCGCGATGTGGGTTGTACCTGTCCGCCATGAATCCCTGCAGGTGATGGCCGGGATTCAGCTCGTGAAAGACAGTCGCATGCGAGAAGTGAGGATTGTTTCCTCTCAGGCTCATCAGCTTTTCTTCCTCGGTCATATCCGCGGTCGGATATGAGACGAGAATTGACTCGCCTCCAAGGAAAAAGGGTGCGACGCGCTGCCGCTCCGGGCTCATCATCTCCATCCGCCAGTCTTCGCGGGCAAGCGCGGGAATCGTCACCCAGTCATGCTGGTCGAAAAACGCTTCGGCCTGCCGTGCCAGATCCCGAATTAGATCGGGCTGCTTTCCCGGCTCTACGTAAGTGTTCTTGACCTTCTCCATTGCCGCTTTCCAGTTGTCGCCAAAGCCCATTTCGCGTGAGGCCTTCTTGATCTCGCTCAGGGAGAATGCGTACTCGCGCTGGGCGATTGCGATCAGCTCTTCGGGCGTGTACGGAATCATCTCGTACGCGAGCTCTTCGTTCAATCCGTCTCGTCCGATCGGGTCACCGATGATCGGTCCGTTGTTCGCGTCACCTTCGCCGGGCTTGAATCCCACGACTTTTTCGCGCAATGCCTTCGCGTATTTCGTGAGCGCCTCGTCGAGCCTCTTGTATGGATCTTTCATCCACCACGAGAACTGCGGATCGTATCCGTCGTAGTACTTGTACCAGGCCGCTGTGCCTCTCTTGATGTCATCGATGCGCCGGGCTGCGCGATTGGCCACAGTGCGTGAGGGACGCGGTGCAGACTTTGCCCCTTTCTTTGTGTCCGCGGGCGGCGACTCGATCAGCGCGCGAAGGCTGTCCACCTCTTTCGCAATCGACGCAATGGTGCTCGATGCTGCACGCGAATTCATGGTAACGAGATCGCGACGCGAATCCTGCAGCGCGAGCAACCTGTCCGCGAAAGGAATCACGGATGCCATCTCGCCGCGGTGCTTCTCACTGCGGTCGAGAAGCGTCAGCTCATGCTTCATGTCGCGGTTGAGCAGCACATAATCGATTTTGCCTTCGTGACTGAGCTTGTCGAAGTCGATCTCTGCAAGACGGGTCCGCCACGATGTGTAGAAGTCGCGCATTCGCTTGCGCTGATCGGGCGAACCGTCGGCATCGTACCGGCGTGACACCGAGGTCAAGTCATTGGAATACCGGTTCACCACCGGGGCGAGCTCGCTCGTGGTGCCGACGAGCGCAACCAGGTTCGGGACCGCGGAATTCGCATCGGGGTTATGGGGAGCAGTCTGCGCCCCAGTCTCACTCGTCAGGCAGAATGCAGCGGCGAGTATTACTGAAAGATTCCTCACCCTTGAGCCTTGTATGGGATTAACTGTCTTTCCGCTTGTTGGTAACGGAACCCGCACCGAACAGCACAACGCCGATTACAAGGAACGTAATCCCGATGCTTCCTGAGGCGCCGAGTGACTCGCGAGACCCGAAGTGAAGGCCCAGCAGGCCGAGTACCACCATGACAGCGCCGAACGAAAGAAAAAGAACTCCGAAGCTCGCGAGGGTCATGGACATTGTCGAGCGCATTATTTCACCTGTCAGATTGTTTTGAACAGTTCTATTCTGCTCATGCGCGTACCGCGTAGCAAGCTGGCGATGTTCATTCCCAGCGGAAGATCCGGGACGCGAGCGCGGTACAAAGTACAAACACGAGCGCGAGCGCGCCTATGTCTCCCAGATGCGCGCGCCACGCATCGCCTCCCCACATTCCGCGCAGCAGAGACACTGCGTACGTGAGCGGCAGAACGCCTGCAATCCGCTGGAGGGTCGGCGGCATGGCTTCGATCGGAACGAACAGTCCCGACAAGGCAACCATCGGATAGAGAATGATGGCACCCACCGGCTGCGCGAACCGCGCGGTGGGAACAATGCTGGCGATGATGAAACCGACTGAAAGAATGCTCCAGGTCGCTATTACCAGTGCGAGCCCGAATGCGAAGAGCGGGACATCCGCGCCAACCGGGTAATAGCGTTTCCCCGCGAGAATCGTGAGAGTGAGAGTCGCCGCAGTGAGCAGCAGCTTGACCAGTACGTGCGCGGTCAGAATGGTCGTCGCGCGCAGCGGTGTTGCCCTTAGCCTCTTGAGGATCCCTCCTTCGCGGTAAATCGCAATTATCGCGACGAGCGACAGCACAGCGTTGATCGATATCAGTATCGCCGCAAACACGGGAACATCGATTCGAAAAGCGCTGCTCGACGTAAACCCGCTGTCCGGTGACACGTTCGATCCGAATTTTCCGAGCAGAACAAAGACCAGCACCGGCATGATTACTGTGCCGATCGCGCCCAGCGGCTCGCGAAAGAACACCTTGAGCTCGATCCAGGTGAGTCTCACCAGTCCGCGGAGCATCGATCAGTCGCGAATCGAGTGGCCAGTCACTCTCAGGAATACATCCTCGAGAGTCGGCAGAACGGTGCGGAAGTCGGTGACATGCATCCCGCTCTCAGAAATACAGCGGATCACTTCTGTCACGAGATTCTCTTCACTTCCCTTGATTGTCAGCTTTCCGTCCTTGAGTGTCACTTCATCGACGGTCGGAATAGCTGCGAATCGTCCTTCCGCTGCCGGATCATCAGTCGACAGAACCACTGCGCGCTCGCGACAATGTCGCTTGATGAGCGCTTCGGGCGAATCCATGTCGATGATTCGACCGTGCTCGATGATCGCGACGCGATCGCAGAGCTTCTCTGCCTCTTCCATCAGGTGCGTAGTCAGGAAAACCGTTTTCCCGCGCTCGCGAATTCCGCGCACGAGCTCCCAGATAGCACGGCGTGACTGCGGATCGAGCCCTGTTGTAAGCTCATCCAGAAACACAACTTCCGGATCATTGATGAGCGCGAGCACGATGAACAATCTTTGCTTCTGCCCGCCGGAAAGAGTCATGAACCACGAGTTGCGCTTGTCGGCAAGACCGAGCTGCTCGAGGAGCTTCTCGCCGTCTGACATTTTGCGCTGGTAGAGATTCGCCCAGAGATGAACTGCTTCCTTGACCTTTATGCGCTTCTGCAGCTGCGCTTCCTGGAGCTGCACTCCAATCCGCTGCTGCAGCATGTGAATATCGCGGAACGGATCGAGGCCAAGCACAGATATCCGGCCGTCATCGGGAATGCGGAGTCCTTCGACGCATTCCATCGTCGTGGTCTTCCCCGCCCCGTTCGGTCCTATCAACCCGAATATCTCTCCGTCGTACACATCGAACGAAACATCTTCGACGGCTACGAATCTTCCGTAGGTCTTCCGGAAATTGGAGACTTGAACGACTGGGCGGGCTCTCGGCATTCAGGAGAAACTACGGAAAAACCAACATCTGGACACAGAGACCGGAAACCCGGTGAGCCCGAGAGTAAGAAGTTTTCAGTCACTCAGTTCTGAGTACTCAGCACTGAAAACTTCCTACTCTCTAACTCACCGGGTTTATGCAGTTTGAGCCAAAGGCACAACCCGGTAGGAACGAGCAGCCAAAACTCCCCCGATGAATCCACCGAGATGGGCCTGCCAGCTGATCCCCACCTGGCCAGGGAATACTCCGAAGACAAGTCCGCCGAACAGGAACGCCACCACGACGCTGATGAGGATGCTTGCAGCGCTTCGCGCGTACCATCCGCTCAGGAGAAGAAATCCCAGATAACCGAAGATCACTCCGCTGGCCCCGACATGAACCGAGCCCGGTGCGCCGAGCGTCCATGCCAGCAAACCGGAGCCAAGCATCGCCGATGCGGTAACCGAAACGAAATGCCGCGGATCACGCACCATCACCAGCCATCCCATGATGGCAAAGGGAATGCTGTTCGCCAGCAGGTGCGCAAAACTTCCGTGGAGGAATGGGGCGAACAGAATTCCACGCAGGCCGATCAGCGAACGTGGAATTATTCCGAGTGACAGAAGTGCGCCATGAGTGACAATGGTCGCGAAGAAAGCGATCCACATCAGCGCGACAATAGTTCCGAGCACGGTTGCCTGCCG
>DASROK010000112.1:0-3330 GCA_035646915.1 Gemmatimonadaceae bacterium | reverse complement strand
CTCACTGAGTTCCTGCCGATCTCCAGCTCGGCGCATCTGACGCTCGCGCCATTGGTTCTAGGATGGAAAGATCCGGGGCTCGCGTTCGACGTTGCTCTTCACTTCGGGACACTGATCGCGGTGCTCTGGTATTTCCGCGATGAATGGATTGCGTTGATCAAAGCGGCTGGTCAGGTGGTGAGAACACGACGGGTGGATACCGTTGAAAAGAGAAGACTGGTTTACCTGATTATCGCGACGATCCCGGGCGCTCTTGGAGGTCTCCTGTTCGAGGATAAAGCGGAGACGGTGTTCCGGGCTCCCGTCATCACAGCGATTGCGCTGATCGTCATGGGATTGATTCTGTGGGCGGTCGACAAGGCTGCATCCAAAGATCGGCATGTGGATGGAATGAAATGGATCGACGCGTTGCTCATTGGCCTGGCGCAGGTGATCGCTCTTGTGCCGGGGGTGTCGAGATCCGGATCGACGATTACCGCCGGACGCGCACTCAGGTTTGACCGGCAGTCGGCAGCAGTGTTCAGCTTTCTCATGAGCATGCCGATCATCGCCGCCGCTGTCGTGCTCAAGGGGAGAGAAGTACTTCAGCATGGCGGTGTGACGGCGCCAGTCATTGCGGGCGTGCTTGCTGCTGCGATATCGAGTTGGCTTGCGATCAGGATTCTTCTGCGTTACGTCACGAGACACAGTTACGGAATTTTTGCGGTTTATCGCGTAATCCTCGGTGCTCTGGTTCTAGTGTTCCTTCACCTGCGTGGCTGACGAATATCGATTTGACGGCCTGAATTCCCGCGAGCTTGCGGAGGTGCTCGGCCTTCCCCGGGTCGAGCTGATGGAATCGACTGCGTCCACGATGGATATCGCTCACCGGTTGGCAGCCGAGGGCTGCCGGTCCGGCACTCTTGTCATTGCAAATCATCAGAGCGCTGGAAGAGGTCGCGGCGGTGCCAGATGGACAAGCGAATCAGCGCGAGGCTTGTGGCTCACCATCATAGAGCGACCCGTCGATGTAAGCGGACTCGAAGTGCTTGCACTGCGCGTCGGGCTGAGACTCGCGCGAGCGCTGGACCGATTTGCGCCCGAGCCCATTCGGCTGAAATGGCCGAACGATCTTTACGTGGACGACAAAAAGCTCGCCGGCATTCTCATCGAAGCACGATGGCGTGAGGGGAGACTCGAGTGGGTTGCGATCGGAGTGGGAATCAATGTCATGGCGCCGGACGATCTTCCCCTCGCGGCGGAGCTCGATCCCGGAACGCGAAGGATCGAGGTGCTGGAAGATGTCATTCCGGCAATTCGCTCTTCCGCCATCTGCAGCGGTCATCTCAAGCCGATCGAGCTCATCGAATGGAACGCGAGAGATCTTGCCCGCGGCCGTGAGTGCAGCGAGCCTGCCCGCGGGGTTGTCGAAGGAATCAGTGAGGATGGAGAACTTTTAGTAGCGCTTGCCGATTCGGTAGCGCGATTTCGATCAGGCTCGCTGATATTGCATCAGCGGCCCTGAGCAGCAAAAACAGTTAACCCGGACAGTGGAGAGCAATGAGTGTCCAGCACCTAGTCCTCAGAGACTCAGTTCGAACTCAGTACTGAGTGCTCAATGCTGGACACTCATTGCTCTCCACTGTACGGGTTATGTTTTCAAGCCCTCATCGCAATATCTGAATGATCCTCGCACTGGACGTAGGGAATACCGAAACGACTGTCGCGCTGTTCGACGGAGATCAGATCCGCGCGCACTGGCGCATTACCACAAATCTTCCGCGAACCGCAGATGAATACTCGCTGCTGCTGAGATCCCTGATCGGTGCGGAAGGGATGCAGATGTCATCGATCAACGGATCCGCTATCTGCTCCGTAGTTCCGCCGGCAACAGAGATTCTTTATGCCGCCTGCAAGGATTCCTTCGGGAAGGATGCAGTCCTTGTGGACGCGAAAGCAAAACTGCCGATAAGACTCGAAGTCGATGAGCCGCTCACCGTCGGCG
Organism: Gemmatimonadaceae bacterium; assembly: GCA_035646915.1. Lineage (GTDB taxonomy): Bacteria > Gemmatimonadota > Gemmatimonadetes > Gemmatimonadales > Gemmatimonadaceae > UBA4720. The sequence goes on along the minus strand of DASROK010000112.1, from coordinate 1,346 downwards.
CGGATCGCGTCGCGAACACGCTTGCCGCAAGCAGGATATGGAAGCGCAATGCAATTGTTGTCGATCTTGGCACAGCGACGACTTACGACTGCATTACCAAAGACGGCGCATTCGTTGGCGGGATCATCCAGCCAGGCGTGCGCACCTCTGCCGAGACGCTGTTTCGTCGCGCCTCCCAGCTTGCGGCAACCGAGCTTGTCCCGCCAAAAAACGTCATTGGAACACGCACCGACGAGTGCATCCGCTCTGGAGTTCTTTATGGTGCGGCCGACTCGATCGACGGGCTGGTGGCACGCATCAAGGCCGAATGGAAAGTGGATTCACCTGTCGTCCTCGGTACTGGCGGCCTGGCGGAGGCGCTCAAGCCGTTCTGCAGATCCATCGATGAAGTCGACCCGTACCTCACCCTCAAGGGAATCCGCATCGGTTACGAGCTGCTGACTGCGGAGTGATTGTCCTCCCCGGTTGAAATAGGCTCCCCGGCAGTCTAACTTACGGCGTTAGCACTCTCGAAGTGTGAGTGCTAACGCCCTTTTTTTCGCCATTCAATAGCAGGAGGGATGCACAATATGGCCACGAAGACCAGCACCAACGTTACACCTCTCGCGGACCGGGTCGTCGTACGCGCTCTCGAGGAAACCGAGCAGATGCGCGGCGGACTTTTCATTCCGGACACCGCCAAGGAAAAGCCGATGCAGGGAGAAGTAATCGCTGTCGGCCCCGGCCGCTACGAGAAGGACAAGCGCGTTCCCATGGAGCTCAAGGTTGGCGACAAGGTTCTCTATGGTAAGTACAGCGGAACCGAAGTCACCCTCGACGGCGATCAGTTCCTCATCCTCCGCGAAGCCGATGTGCTTGCGGTCGTCAGCTAAACCGTAACCACAGGGAATCAATCCATGGCAGCCAAGGAACTCCATTTCAACACTGATGCGCGCGCGGCACTCAAGCGTGGCGTAGATCAGCTTGCCGAAGCGGTGAAGGTCACCCTCGGCCCGAAGGGAAGAAACGTCGTCATCGACAAGAAGTTCGGCGCACCGACCGTCACCAAGGACGGAGTCACCGTCGCGAAGGAGATCGAGCTTTCTGATGCGCTGGAGAACATGGGCGCGCAGATGGTGAAGGAAGTCGCGACCAAGACGTCCGATCTCGCCGGCGACGGCACTACAACCGCAACGGTTCTCGCGCAGGCAATTTTCCGCGAGGGACTGAAGAACGTCACCGCGGGCGCCAACCCTATGGAGCTCAAGCGTGGCATCGACCGGGCAGTCGAGTCGGTCGTCGAGGAGCTCAAGCGGCTCTCCGTACCTTCGGCCGGCAAGAAGGAGATCGCCCAGGTGGGCTCCATC
>DASROK010000111.1:0-2719 GCA_035646915.1 Gemmatimonadaceae bacterium | reverse complement strand
CCCGGGAAGGGATACGAAAGCGCCGACTCAACGATACTGGGACGAACGATGCTACGGACGATTCCTGTTTCGGCGGCGACAAGCTGCTCTCCAAGAGCCTTGGTGTAAGTGTAGATATTCGGCCAGCCCCACCATGCGGATCGTTCGACACCCAGATCGGTCAGACGCGTGCGCGTCCAAACCTTACGTTCGCGCGCGACTGCGAGACCGAGTGCATCAGGATCATCTTCATCTCGACCTTCATCGATCAAACGCTTTCTCGCCAGCTCGCGAAAACGCGCCACCATCATCGCGTCTTTCGCATCTTCCTTTACACGTTCGGCTAGCCGGGCGCAGTCCTTAATCTCCTGCTCAACTGAAAACTCAACGCCCGAAAGCTCATTCTTGCGGGGGAAGTAACCCATCACCGGATCACTTTCCCAGACAGTGCCCTGGCGATTGCCGGCGACGAAACAGGTTGATACGTGCACAAGAGCCGGACGCTTCATGCGCCGCGCAAAGGCGATCACGTTCTGAGTGCCGACTACGTTCGTGCGGAGCGCGCTCTCAAGAGTGGGATTAAACGTGACGTTGCCCGCACTGTTGATGATGATGTCGATATCGTCGGCAACTCGTTGTGCTTCTTCTTCGGTGTAGCCGAGGTTCGTATCTCCGATGTCGCCGCCCAGTACCACGACCTTGCTGCGGATGAATCCGTCCAGCGCTGAGCCATATCTTTCACGAAGCGGGTTGAACGGCGGCGCAGTTATTACGCTGTTCCAAAAACGAGTTTCAGACTCTTCCTGCGAGCGGGCACGCACTGAGACATAGACGCGACCAACATTAGGAAAGCGATGCAGCAGCATGCTGAGCGTCACTTTTCCGAGAAATCCCGTTCCGCCAATCAGGAAGATATTGCGGCCCTGGAAAATTTCTGTGGGCGACAGCTTGCTGTCGTGCAGCAGTTGTCCGAATTTCAGTTTGTCGTAATTCTTAGCCGCCATTTCAGTACCTAAATCAATTCAGTCGAACGCTATTCCATGTCAGCGATACCGATCATCGGTTGGTGCAGCATCGTGATCTCCGCCGAGTTGCCCATGTAGCTACGCGCCATCGCAATCGCTTCCGTCAGGTTGTCCGCGCGTTCCCACCCGAGCATCGCCGGCACGTGCGCGTTTTCAGCTCCGGCCGCGATTACCTTTCCGACATGCTGGCGCCCGTTCTCGCCCCAGTACCACATGAAGAACGGATGCGCGCCGTGATAGGCGTTCCCACGCCGGTACATCTCAACGTAGCTGGGATTGTTCGCAAACTCGCGCTCGTACTTATCGCGCAGGACGAAAGCATCACGCGTCTCGGGAAGTAGCCGGTTGAAGAACTCGATATAGCTCGGGTGGAATTTATGATCGAATTCGTCGTAACACGGGTGGTGAATAATTAATACACCACCTTTCTTGAGCAAAGGCTTGTTGCGGTAGAAATTGAAGTGATAACCAAGCGCCATCACCTGGACCAGCAGCGGGTTCAGTATCGAGTAAACGTTGTACGGCGAGATGTCCGGAATACCCGTGATCAGAATGTCGCACTGACCGCGAATCGGAATCGCATATTGCTCAAAAGCCTTGGCGATGATCTTCTCGTGGACCGGCTCAGTCTTCCCGGCATGACAAGCGATCATTTCGTATTGGGCTGGACGCGAGTGAAGCAACTTTCGCCTGGCTGGGCGCGGCAGCTTACTCATCGTGTAGCGCATGGCCTCAAACTTCATGCGATCAAAGGCTGTGAAGTCGTCCTCGTTCTTCAGCAGAAAATCCATGTCGCCTTTGTACATGCGATTGTTGATGGCAGTTTCAATGTGAAAGACGTTTAGATGCTCATCGACAATCTTCCCGAGACGGTGGACCTTATGATTCAGCTCTGAGCGTGCCGGATCCATATAACTGTCGGAGTCGCGAATCGTCTGAGGTTCATGGTGGGCACGCAATGATTCGTAGTCGCATAAACCCACGGCGACCGACTTATGTCCGCCGTCCATCGGCACGAGGTTGATGTTGACGTAGATCAGGAGATCGCTTTCGGCGGCTCGACGATTCAGGGAGAGTGGTTCTTTATGTTTCGTCTCGCCAATCTTCATCATGCCGTCAGTCCACTCGGCATCGTGGTTGTAATAACGGTCAGGGTAATAAGCGTCGAAAATTTTGGTTCCCACCATCCGCTTCATTTCCCACTCCGTCATTTTGCGGTGCAGGGAATTAGCAATGATGATGTGGACGTCGTCGACGCCATGGCCGGCCAGCATGTCGAGCACGATCTCGAGAACGGTCTGGCGAATGTCCGGCGTCGCCATCGGAGGCAAGGGAAGACTTATGTCGTCCACCGCCACCGTGACTCGCATACCCGGCTCGAGCTGGGCGAAGAGCGGATCGCAGCCGTGCGGATGATTGAGGGCGTATCTGATTGCGGCTTCGCGATTCGGTAGACCTTTCATCGGCGGGTTGGGATACAACACCCGCGTACCAATCGGGAGATCTTCGAGAATGAAGTCCTCACCCGAAGGCATGATTCGCGGAGCGCTGTCGCGATCGATGTAGGTTACCGACTCGTGCGTTTTTCGTCTTAGTTGTAGTGCCATGTTTCGTGTCTCGCCAAGCTACTTCAGATCGAGAATCGGCCAGTCGTGATGCAGCGCCGTTTGCTTTAGGCGCATGTCGGGATTAATTACTGCCGGATGACCAACGAC
>DASROK010000110.1:0-4065 GCA_035646915.1 Gemmatimonadaceae bacterium | reverse complement strand
GTACAGCTCTTCCGCAGGCGGTGCATCTTCCACCGGGGGAGCAGGAGGAGACGCGGGCGCGACCTGAACGGTGTCACCAGCCGGTACCGCGGGAGCTGGCGACGGTGGAACCTGCCGCATTTTCGAATCAATCTGCGCCCTCAGCTCCTTCAACCGCGATTCGCTTTGCCCCGTGACCTCGAGAATCTGATTCACTTCCTGCCGCATGCCGCGCACATCGGCCTGCGTTTCAGCGCGAAGACGCGTGATGCGCTGGCTGAGTGCGCCGATCGAATCGGTCACATCGCGCAGTGTGGAAAGAATCTGCACGAGCTGCACGGCGCGCACGCTGTCTGACGTCGCTGCTTCCGCGCGCGTCGCTGAAACATCATCGCGTACCTCGTCGAGCTGCGCTGTAGACGCAAAGCACGCTGCAAGTGTGGTCGAAAGAAATCCAACAAGCGCGCTTTTTCCGATTCGCGGTCCCACTGACTGCATCATGCCCCCGATATGATCTCGAATTCTGCGCGACGGTTGAGCGCCCACGCTTCTTCAGTGTGTCCCTGAACTGCCGGCCTTTCCTCGCCGAGTGTGACGATCTCGATGCGGTCTTCGGCGATGCCGAGCGCGGCGAGATATCGCTTCGCTTCCGCGGCACGCCGAAGCCCGAGTGCAAGATTGTATTCGTCCGAACCGCGCTCATCGGCATGACCGGTGATGCGGATTTTCATGTTCGGATGACGGAGGAGCACCGGTGCCTTCGCTTCGAGCGCGCTTCTCGAATCATCTTCAAGCGCCGACTCGTCGAGAGCGAAGTAGATGACGTTCGCTACCACGGAGCGCTCGCTCGACGAAACAGGCGCATTCGTCGCCGGGCCCGCAGCAGCAGCTGCTGCATTGCGCGCTGCTTCAGCGTTGCGTGCAGCTTCTGCGCGCGCAATTGAATCCAGCCGCGCCTGCTCACGCACGAGACTGTCTGTATTCACCCGCTTTGGAGCAGGACGAGTGGATGATTTCTTGTGACAGCCTGTTGCAACGATCGATACAGCAACAGCGATTCCGAAGACTCTGGCGATTGAATGCATTTTCCGTAGTGCGAGGGGGATTAGGGCGTTATGACTATCATCGGTGACCACGCCGCCAGCCTTGCGCCTGAATTGCGCGTGAGCTGACGGAACCTTCCTGACTCAGTATCGAGAACCCAGATCTGCTTCGAGCCGCCACGTGTCGAAGAGAGTGCGATGTGACGACCGTCAGGTGCCCATGTCGGTCCTTCATTCTCGCCTTCACTCGTGAGCTGCCGCGGCTCCTTGTCGCGGACGTTGATCATCCACACCTGAAAATCGCCCATCTGCTGCTCATATGCGACTGCCCGCCCGTCGGGTGACCAGTCCGGCGCTGCGCGATAGCTGCGAACTCCAGGCGTGAATGGAGTGAGCAGCTGGATGTTCGTTCCGTCGAAATCCATCGTGTAAATCTGTGGAAACTTCGAGCGCGACGAGAAGAAAGCGATCTGTCTGCCGTCAGGGCTGAACGACGGAGACCCGTTGTCGCTTCCCCGCCCGAAAGTTAGCCTCGTTACGACGCCCGGCGAGTCGACAGGTGTCATCATGAGATCTGTGCCCTGCTCGTTGCCGCTCGCGTACACGACATAACGCCCGTCGTGCGAGTACGCCGGAGTGATGTTCAAGCCTCCGCCGCTGATGGTTCTCGTCTTTCCCGTGGCGAAGTCCACTTCCTCGAGCTGGGTGCCTGCACCCCCTTCGAGAAACTTCGAGTAGATGAGCTTGCGGCCGCTGGGATGCCACGCTGGCGAGAGCGACAATCCCCTGCGCGTGAGCGGCTTGTCATTGAAGCCATCGCTGTCTACAACGCGAACGAGACCGTTGTGCACGTATGCAATGCGCGTCGCTGCAACTCCCTGCCGCCCGGTGATCCAGCGCTGCACCTCATCGCTTATTCGATGCAATCCAATACGCTTTCCGTCCTCGGCCGCGAGTCGCGCGAGCGAGTCATCACGTGCAATGCGCGAGACAGTTCGCGTAATCGAGGCCGCGACAGAATCGCGGCGATCTTCTTCCCAGCGATTGACATTGCGGCGCAGATACGCCGAGGCGGTAGAATCACGGCGAATCGAATCGCGAATGACAAAGCGCCGGTCACGCGTGTCCTTAGCCAGACGCGGGCGGCGCATCACATCGGCCCGAATCTTGAGCGTGCGATACACCGAGTCGCGCGCTGCTTTTTCTCTCGCTGTGGTTGCAACGGTGACAGAGTCGAGAAGTTTCGCATCGCGATTTGCGGGAATGGCCGCAACTCTGAATTCACGCGACTCGAGCTTGCGTTGAGTGCTCACGTCATAGAGCGAGACCAGATAGCCGCCAGCGCTTTTCTTTGCTTCGACAATCGCCGCGGCGCCGAGATTTGCGAACAGCGAGAAGTTGTACGGCTGGCCGGCCGCCGGTGTCATTCCCATCAGCGTCATGTCGTCGAGAACCAGGGGAGTGATCTGATCGCTGTAATCGAGATCACGCTGGATGAGGGTGCGAACCGAGTCCCCCGGCGTGCTGTCGACCGGCATGACGACGACTTTCGGCGTGGTGCCACGCGGATAGTTGATGCCGAGTCTCACGCCGGGAGGCGGCGCGGTGGGCTCCTGGCCGCAGGCGCGAGTGCTCACGACCGCGGCAGTAACGAGGGCCGCAGCGGCGACCGAGAGATAGCGAAGTTTCATCTTATGATGCGTGGATCGAAGCTGAAAACGACTGGCAGAGCGTCGTCGTGAAATCCTTCAGGCAGCGGTCCGAACTGCGAGGCAGCGGCATCGATTGAGCCCTGAGCCTCGAGGTCGAATGCGTATGAGCCGGACCGAGTTACGAATCCGATTCCGATGACCGAGCCATCGCGACGAATCACGAATCTAACCTCTGCGCGCCGACCCGAGTTGGCATCGGCAGGATTGAAGCGAAGGGCAATCTGGCGAACGATGTTGTTCAGATACCCGGGGAACGGAAAATCGATTCCCTCAGTCTGCACTGTTGCGACGTCGGTTCCCTTGCCACCGATTGGCCCGCCCCCGGCTTTCGGAGCGTTTGCGGGCGGAGTCTCGGCCGCAGGTTTTTCCACCGGCGTCGCACGCGGTGTGGCCTTTTGCGGAGTTGCCTTCGCGATGGGCACTGCTGGCTCTTTTGTCTTTGGAGGAGCAGGTGGTGTCACAGCCGGCGTTGCAGGTTTCGGAGCAGCTGTTGGCGGCTGAACAACTCCGATCGCTCTCGGACCCGGAGGGGCCGCAACGATATTCACCCTGTAGATAGGCGGCAGCGGCTCTTCCTTTCCCTTTCGGAAGCTCAGCAGCACAATGATCACGAGAGCCGCGTGCAGCGCAAGCGACATCCCAAGGGGCCCCTTGAGCTTCGCCGAGTCGGGATACGCGATCACCAAGACTGACTGCTACCTCTTGCTGTCATCGTCTTCTGCGACGAGACCAACATCAGGAGTTCCACTCGCCCGCATCACAGCGAGCACCTTCACGACCTCTCCATATGGGACGCCTTTATCTGCGCGCAGATACACACCATCGCGGCCTCTATCTGCAGCAAGCGCGCGGAATGTCGCGCGAAATTCGGAGAAGCTCAGGACAGTTTCGTCGACGTGAATCTTCCCCTCGCGATCGACTGTAACGACAAGCCCGCTCTTGGCCTCGAGAGGCCTCGCTTCGGCCTTCGGAAGACTGATGTCGATTCCCCCCTGCATCATGGGAGCGGTGATCATGAAGATCACCATGAGGAGCATCATCACGTCGATGAGGCTCACGACGTTGATCTCCGCGTTGAGCGGCGTGCGTTCTCCGCGACGACGATGCGCCATGCCCGCTAGATCCTCCCCTCACGAACCATCAGCGCGATCAGCTCGGAGCCGAAGCCCTCGAGCTCACTATCGAACCGATTCACGCGGTTCGCGAAAATGTTGTACCCGAAGACCGCCGGAATGGCCACGGCAAGCGCGGCCGCGGTGGCCATCAGCGCATCTCCAATACCCGGCGCCACTGCCGAGATGTTCCCTGACCCCTGGGTCGCGATACCGGTG
>DASROK010000109.1:0-4080 GCA_035646915.1 Gemmatimonadaceae bacterium | reverse complement strand
ATGCAGAAGAAATCAGTAGTGGTCCTCGCGCTCGCGGGCGTTTTTCTCGCGGCATGTGGGGACTCGACACCAACACTCTCGAGCGGGGGCCAGGTCAACGTACAGCTGACTGACGCGCCATTTCCGTTCAGCGACGTAAAGAGCGTCGACATCTGGGTCAACCGGATCGATGCGAAACAGAGCGACACCGATGAGGAATCGGCGGCCAACGAAGCGGATTCGGCGGGATGGAAGACTCTCGTATCGCCAAACGCGAGCTTCAACCTCCTCACGCTGGCCAATGGAGCGACAGCAAATCTCGGAACCGCCAATCTTCCGGTCGGAACCTACAAAGCATTCAGACTCGTGATCGATACGGACAAGTCGAGTGTCACGCTGAACGATGACACCAAGCCTGATGTCAAATGGCCGTCGGCGGGAAAGAACGGCATCAAGCTCATACTCGACGAGCCGTTCGATGTTGCGACGGGAACGACGAACCTGCTGATCGACTTCGATGTGGGACGCAGCTTCGTGATGCGTGGCAATTCGATCTCGCAGAACGGTCTTCTGTTCAAGCCCGTCATCCATGCGACGACGCAGCAGAATACCGGTATAATTGCCGGCACGGTCCGCGGCGATAATGCGACGGGTCCCGTGATCGCCGGCGCAACAGTCGAAGTTCTGAAAAACGGAACCACACTCGGCGACACGAATTCAAACAATGTCGTGCGAACGGGTGTGACAGACGCGAATGGAAACTTCACTCTCGCGTTCGTTCCGCCGGGGACCTACGTGGTGCGCGTTACTCCGACGGTTGCTTCGGGATACAAGCCAGCGCTGCTTCCAGGCACAGCTGTGGTTACCGCTGGCAGCACACTCGGCGGGCAGGTAATTATTGTGACTAAATGATCCCAACCAGAATTCAGAGCATCGCCGTTTTTTCGGCGATTGTCGTGAGCGGGTGCGCAACTGCACCCGCTCCGACTACCACTCCGACAACCGAAGTCAGCGCCACCGTCACTCCGCAGCCGCTTCGGTTTCTCCTCATCAACGATGTCTACTTCGGCGATACCCTCCGCAACGGAACGGGTGGACTGTCGCGCGTTGCGTATTTACGCGATTCGCTGGCGAAGACCGGACCGATCACGTTCGTTCTTGCCGGAGATTTCTTCAGTCCGAGCCTGCTGAGCAAATGGTATCGCGGCGTGCAGATGCTCGAGGAGCTGAATGCAGCAGGAATCGATCGGGTGACATTCGGGAATCACGAATTCGAGCTCGACCGCGATACGCTCGTCTCGCGCATTGCAAACTCGAAGTTCAAGTGGACATCGGCCAATTGCATGGAAGCGAATGGCAATCCGTTTCCCGGCGTGTCGAAGTGGGACACCGCGACAATTAACGGGACGAAGGTCGGTGTGTTTGGAGTCACGCTGGTGTCCGACTACCGGCGTTACGTGAAATGTTTCAACGCCGACAGCTCAGCGCATGACGCAATTGCAGCATTGAAAGTTGCCGGCGCGCAGGTCGTGTACGGACTGACGCATCAGACGCTTCAGGCCGACAGCGCGCTTCTCAAGCGCGAGCCCGCGCTCGACTTCATACTCGGCGGACACGAGCACGAATGGCATCGCATACTCATTGGCCAGAAGCGACTGCTCAAGGCCGACGCAAATTCGCGAACAGCGCAATTGTTGACTTTGACGCATCTCGACAATGGATGGGTGCAGGGCGACCGGCTGATCGAGATCGATCGCAACCTTGCAATGCAGCCCGCGACACAGGCAATTGTGAAGCGATGGCAGGACAGTCTCGTCAAGCGGCTTGGTCCTGAGAAGGTGATTGCGACGACCACATTTGCGCTGGATGGCCGCGACGCTTCCAACCGTGCGCAGGAATCGCCACTCGGCGACGTTGTTCAGGATGCCATTCGACTTGGAACCGGCGCTGATGCTGCGATCATGAACGCGGGAACGATGCGCATCGACGATGTGATTCCTGCCGGCCCGATCACGAATTATCAGATCGAGTCGATTTTTCTTTTTCCTGACGAAACGAGGATCATGGTTTTCCCGATAACCGGTGCTCGGCTCCGCGTGATACTCGAACATGGGGTCGCGCCGACGTCTGTGGGGAAGGGGGCGTATCTCCAGGTATCTGGTCTCAAGTTTTCCTATGATCCGTCGAAGCCAGCTGGCTCTCGCATTGTTGGGGATGTTCGCCGCGCTGATGGTTCGGTGATCAAGGCTTCCGATACCATCAAGCTTGCGTTCAATGTTTATCCTGCATGCGAAGGGGGCGACGGGTACGCTGTTCCTGAAGCAAAGGCAGCGTGCGATGCTCGTGCATCAGCTCCGCGGGCTGTCGACTTGCTCGTAAAACACATCACCGAGCGGCTGGGTGGCACTGTTGCGCCACCTGCTGCTGGACGGGTGACGCGACTCTAGCTACTGCGTGGGGGGCAGCACCCACCTCACTGCGGCGCGGTCAACAGTCCCGATGATTTGCCCGCGATTGTTGATCGCCTGAGCCAGGCTCTCCCCGCTTGGGGCCGGAAGCATGAAGACCGATCCATTCATCCAGACGGCGGCTCGCTGGGTGGGCGAAGTGCTGCAGAGAACGTAACCAACAACTCGACCGTGGTCGTCGATGTCCCTGACCCCTGCGCCCAGGCAGTCGTCGGGCATCGGAAGGGGCGTCACTTCCCCATTTTGCCAGATGAATGGCTTGTTCATGCATGTTCCTGCAACCTGACCGCTATCGTTCAATATTGCGGAAACCCCAGAGGGTGAGTCGAAACAGCCGCCGGTAAGAATTGTTGAAGTGCCGTCGCGCCAGATCAGCACTTTCCACGAATCTCCGACAAAGGTCCCGCCGAGTATCTCGCCTCGTGAATTGATCGAGTACGCCCATGTAAATGGAAGCTCGGAGATCTTGCCATCGTGCCAGATCACCGCGCGCGGGTCGAGGCAGCATCCGTCCGCATCGTCCGTCGCGATGCTGCTGGTACCAATCACGTCACCCGCGGCATTCATGCCCATCGCATTGCTGTAAGTGTGTCCGGGCAGCGTGCCGAGGTCGGTGAGTGTGCCGTCTTTCCATTGAACTGCATGGGCGCTTGCGAATTTCTGTCCGGCATATGTCTCTGATGCTGGGCCAATACCGGCGATGACCATCGCATCATTCACCGCTGTCCCGGTGAAGGGCGCTCCGTCAAGATTGGGAACGTTACCGGATTCACTCCACAGGATCGCTCCGCCTCCGGACCTGTATCCGAGGACGACGCCGTTTTCATTGATCGCGGCCGCGAACCACATTTGGGGCAGAATCATGAGCGACGCGATGGGCGTTTTATTTGGCGACGTACTTCCGCCAGAGTCTGCGGCGGTAGCAAAGCTGGTTACGATCGGCTCAGCGAGAACATCACCGTCGAGATCCTGGATTCCATTGGAGACCAGGATGTATTCGAGCCCGGGCTCGAGAGGACTGTCCGGAACGACTTTCACGGTGAATCCATCTTGTGCGAGCTCGAGCGTCGCGGGAACAGGAACGCCTCCCTGTGTCAGTGACAGCTTCGAAGACGTTACGGTCAGCGGGTTAATCGGCTCGGAGAAGATCACCTCTACCTGAACGTTGAAAGCGACGTCAGTCCTGCCCTTTGACGGACTCGTTCGCACAACTTTCGGAGGCCTTCGTGGGGGAACCTTGATCGCAACCGGAGCAATCGCGGCGCCTGAGAGACTGGTGAGTATTAGACGCAGCTCATCTCCGGCTTTTGCGCTTATTGCGACTGGATCGAATCCACCTTCTACGATTCGGACTGCTACTGAGGATCCGGTGGTGGCAATGTTCGACAGGGTTCCGCTCCGGGCATCAGGAAACGTTCCTGGCGAGGCAGAGATGTAGGCGACCGCTTCATCCGAAGCCGCGGAGAATCCCGTGGATGCGCTAATGCCTCGAGCAGTAACAGGGTTCGATACCGCCATTCCTTCAGGGAGAGGCGGGTTTTCCATCGCAGGGCCGGACGTCGAGTCGGAGCAGCTCGCTGATGCAGCCAGCAGGATTGTCGAGAAAACTGCGGTGACAATTCTCTTCATGGGG